>CAMPAJ010000306.1 GCA_946631805.1 uncultured Eggerthellaceae bacterium | reverse complement strand
GCCGGGCCTTCTGAGCGCCCCCCGTAGAACCGCGCGCATAGGAAAAGGGCAACACCTGCGGGCGCCGCGGATTTCGGGCATCGCACTGCCACTTCGTCGCCTCCAATCGCCCTTTTCCGTTAGCGCGGTTCGGAGGGGGATTAAGCGCGAGGCGGCCCGGCAGGCCCCTACCGCCCTCCGGGGGCGGCGCCCGTTGCTGTTAATGACAGCGTTATGCAAGCAAACCCTCGTATCTTTGTCCGAGAGGAATACACCTGCGCTGCTCATGGGGATTTTGCCAGATTGAATGCATAGTCGTCCGCTTCGGTTAGTATGGACTGTTAGTTGAAATGTGACCGATGCGCACGAAACAGGTGATTCGATGCCGAGAGACTTCTCTCTGGATACCGTTGGCGGCATGCTTGACGACCTCAAGTCCCGCTTGGGGTTCTCGCGTGACGAGGACCGCTACGAGTCTGACGATTACGACTACGACGACTACGACGATTATGACGAGACGGCCGATAATGACGCCGTGGGCGGATACCGTCCGGCGACGGGCTCCTCGACGCGTTCGAATCGCTTCGGTCGTGCCGACAGCTCGCCGAATCTCGTATCGTTCGATGATGTGAAGTCATCCACCTACGTTCCCGACCGGCTCCAACGAGACCCTCTGCCGCCGCGTGGCGGGAATTACTCGTCCACGACGAGCGTGGGCGGGCATACCGTTATCGACACGACGGTTCCTGCGCCCGAATCGCCTGCGTACAAGGCGGCCATGCGCGACGGGGCCATGAGAAGCGAGGGCTTCAATACCCTGTTCGAGCCCACGATGCCGGCTACTTCGAGCGCGACGGGCAGTTACGATCCCTACGAAGCCTACTCGAGCTCCACGCCGAGCTCGTATTCGCAAACGCGCAAGCTCACGGTCATACGGCCGGTTGCGTACGGCGACGTGGAGCGCGTCGCGCGTGCCGTCAAATCGGGCGATGTGGTCGTGCTCGCGATGCGCGCCACCCCGGATGACCTTTCCAAGCGTATTCTCGATTTCTCGTTCGGCGTGGCAAGCGCGCTCGACGCGAACGTGGAGTGCCCCGGCGACAAAGTGTTCGCCATCGCGCGCGGGAACGGCCTGTCCGATGACGAGCGGCGCCGCCTTCGCGCCCAATCCGTTCTGTAGGCGCGTTCTCGAATGCGCGAAGTGGGGCTAAAGATAGGCAATCAACCGAGCCGGGCCGCATAAGGCATATCGAAAAGAAGGGAAGAATCGTGGACGCGAAAACCAACGTTCTCGTTGTTGGTGGCGGAAAGATGGGGGAGGCCATCCTCGCGGGGTGGATCGCTTCGGTCGAGCCGCCCGCCGATCGCATCGACTCGTCTTCGGTGCGGGTTGTGGAGCCGTCTGGCGACCGCCGGGCGTTTCTGGAGGAGAAGTACGGTGTGACCTGTTTCGAAAGCGTGGTCGACGCACCGGCTGCCGACGTGGTCGTCTTAGCCGTCAAACCTCAGGTCATGATGGGCATGCTTGAGGACCTGCGCAAGAACGACGGCCTCGGGGCCGACGGCGCGAAGGCGCCTTTGTTCGTATCGATTGCCGCCGGGCTCACAACCCAGAAGCTCGAGGCGGCGCTGCCCGCGGGGGTTGCTCTCGTGCGCGTCATGCCCAACATGCCGCTTTCGATCGGCGCGGGAGCGTCGGGCGTATGCGGCGGTTCTGCCGCCAGCGCCGAGCAGGCCGATTACGTCGCTCAGTTGTTCGGGTGCCTTGGCCGTGCCGTCGTCGTGGACGAGTCCCAAATGGATGCTGTCTGCGCACTGAGCGGCTCGGGTCCTGCGTACGTAGCCGCCATGATAGAATCGCTGCGCGATGCGGCGGTCGCCGAGGGGCTCGATTATGAGCTTGCCGAAGCGCTCGCCTTGCAAACGGTTTTGGGAACCGCGCAGCTCATCGCGACGACGGACATCTCGGTTGCCGCTGCCCGCGAGGCCGTGTGCTCGCCCGGTGGCACGACGCTCGCAGCGCTCGATGCGATGAACGCCGCTGGATTCGATGACGTATTCAGGGCAGGAGTTGCCGCTGCCGTACGACGCTCGAAGGAGCTTGCTCAATGCTAATGCTAAAAAGCCTCATAATCTCGCTCTCCAACGCGTATACGACCGTCATTTTCATATACGTGCTCATGTCGTGGATTCCCACGAATGCGGGTATCGTCGGAGACGTCTACCGCGTGCTCGGCAAGATCTGCGACCCGTACCTCAATTTGTTCAAGCGCCTTATACCGCCGATAGGGGGCGTTGTCGACATTACACCGATAATTGCGCTGCTTGTTTTGCAATTTGTGGTGCGATTGATAGTGAATATCCTGTAATGTACATCTATACTTAAACCGAAACTTATCCGGACACGGCTCAAGGGTAAATACGAAGGGAATCAAACCATGGCCATTACTGCAGCAGACATCCACAACGTGAGTTTTTCCATCGACCGCAAGGGCTATGACGTCGACGAGGTCGACGTGTTCTTGGAGCATGTTGCCGAGGAAATCGACACTATGAACCAGCGCATCGTCGGCCTGGTTGCAGAACTCGACGCCAAGGAAGAGGCCGAGGCGGAACTCAAGGCCAAGCTCGAGGCCGCTGGCGAAGGCGCCCAGGCCGTCAAGCCCGCCGAGGATGCGGGTGAGGACGCCGACGAGGCCCCCGTGGTAACCGAATCGGCTGACGTTGCCGCCCTGAACAAGCGCATCGCCGAGCTCGAGGCTCAGCTCGCCGAGAAATCCGCGAATGATGCGGCTATTTCGCAGGCCCTCATCGTGGCGCAGCGCTCGGCAGACGACGTTCTGGCAAATGCCCGCGCCGAGGCTTCCAACATCATCAAGGACGCTGACGAAGAAGCCGACCGCATCG
>CAMPAJ010000305.1 GCA_946631805.1 uncultured Eggerthellaceae bacterium | reverse complement strand
GGCAAGGGCGCCATCATGAAATTCGGCGATAGCAACAAGGATCTAACCGTTGCCGCCATACCCACGGGGGCCCTTCCGCTTGATGCCGCGCTCGGCATCGGAGGCGTTCCCCGTGGTCGCATCATCGAAATATACGGTCCCGAGTCCAGCGGCAAAACGACGCTTGCCTTGCAGATTCTCGCAGAAGCGCAAGCGCTCGGCGGTATAGTTGCGTTCATCGACGCCGAGCATGCGCTCGACCCGGTATACGCGGCACGCCTCGGCGTCGATATAGACGAGGTCCTCATTTCCCAGCCCGACACCGGTGAACAGGCGCTCGAGATTTGCGACATGCTCGTTCGTTCGGGGGCAATAGACTGCATCGTTATCGACTCCGTTGCCGCACTCGTCCCTCGCGCCGAAATCGAGGGGGAAATCGGTGACACGACCGTCGGCCTCCAAGCTCGCCTCATGTCTCAAGCACTGCGAAAACTTGCCGGATCGCTCTCGAAGTCAAATACAACGTGCATCTTCATCAACCAGCTCCGCGAGAAGATCGGCGTCATGTTCGGCAACCCCGAAACAACTACGGGCGGCCGTGCGCTCAAGTTCTTCTCGAGCGTTCGCATCGACATTCGTCGCATCGATTCAATCAAGGCAAACGGCGAAGTCGTCGGCAACCGCGTGCGCGCCAAAGTCGTGAAGAATAAAGTCGCTCCTCCCTTCAAGCAAGCTGAGTTCGACCTTATGTACGGTAAGGGCATTTCAAAGGAAGGCTGTATCGTCGACATGGCCGTAGAGGCCGGCGTCGCAAAGAAGAGCGGTGCTTGGTATACCTACGGCGAAGAGCGGCTCGGGCAGGGCAGGGAGGCCGCAAAGCAAACCCTGGCCGAAAACCCCGACATGCGTGAAGAGATCGAGCGGAAGGTACGCGAATTCTTCGAGATTCCGGTTATTTCGCGAACGGAAGAAGAAGCTGACGAGATACTGCCTGTCCAAAAGCCCTCGAAGAAACGCTAACATGCCTTCGAATGCAACAATTCAGGAGCTAAGGGAGCAGATGCAGGCCATCATCGACGGTGGTCCTGCATCGAGCCCCTCCGGTAATCGCTCCAAGCCTGCTGTACGCTCAAACGCTACGCCTTCAATGCGTTCTACCCAAGACATCTCGAAAAACGCTCCGGACGCCCCGATGCACACGCTCGAAGACGAGTCTTCCCGCGCGTTAACGAAAATCGTCAATCTCGTAAACGTAAGCGACCGTTCGGAAAAGACCATTCGGACGAGGTTACAGAATGCCGGGTTTTCGCAAGACGCCATCGAGTCGAGCATCCAGAAGGCCACGGCATTCGGCTTTATTAACGACTCTAGATTCGCAGACATCCTCATACGGAGCCGCATCTCCCAAGGGAAGGGGAGCGCAGGCATCGAGCGAGAACTAAAAGAGAATGGGATCGATCCCGCTAACGTCGATGGATGGCCTTACGAATACGATGTAGATGATTCAGAGGAAGTCTCGCGAGCCATCGCCCTCCTTCAAAAGAAGCCACCTCGGGCTAAGAACAAACGTGACGCTGCATACAGGAAACTCATGCAAAAGGGATTTCCCGCAAGAGTATGCGCCACAGCAGCACGTATGTGGTACGAGGATCAGCAAAAGCTCGCCGAAACCGAGTTGCGTCCTTGGTAATATTTGCCGCTCTTTTTATGTCGATGGCAAAGCAATTTCGCCATTAGTGTCCATAAGACGTATCATTAACTTTGTGTGAGAATACGAACCCGCAAGGGTGTTTATATAGATATTTGAATATTTACACCATCTCGAGAACTATATTCTCATGCCTTGGTGAACGCTTATTGTTGCTGTCGAGGCTGAATCCCGCAGGGCGAGCGCGTTTCGCTTAGAATGTTGAATTTGCCTTTTGATGTGGGCATTTTTATAGTTTACGAGCGAATCGTCCCGTGATGCGGAATCCAACCAAACTTGATTAAGAAGCGTTTGCCCCTGACGTGCTTGTACGTCATGTTGCACTACTAGGATACTAAGCTATGGAAAGGAGAGGCGATGCCGGAAGTAATTTTTGCAGTAATCGGCGCCATTGTGGGCATCGTCCTTGGTTTCGTAATCGCACGCTATATTGCCAACGGAGCGATACAGCGCAAAGAACAGGAAGCTGAGACGATCATAAACGATGCGCAACGGCAGGCCGAAACGATAAAGCGCGAAGCAGAGGTCGAAGCTAAGGACGAGGCACTCAAACTACGCGCAGAAATCGAAGCCGAACGCAAGGAACGTCAAAAGACGGTGCGCGAAGCCGAACATCGCGTGCAGCAACGCGAGGAGTCGCTTGACCGGAGGACCGATTCGCTCGATCAACGCGAGCATCAGATTTCCTCGCTCCAAGGTCAGCTCGAACGTCGCCAGCGCGATATCGAGAGCGCCGAGATCGAAGCTAACGCCCGACTCGAATCTATCGCGGGCATGACCCCCGAGCAAGCCAAGGCTGAAATGCTCGATAACCTCAAGGACGAGGTCGCTCACGAAAGCGCCGTCATCATCAGGGATTCGGAAGCTCGCACGAAGGCCGAGGCCGATAAAACCGCACGCTCGATCCTCAGCCAGGCGATGCAGCGCATCGCATCCGAGCACACGATCGAGAACACTGTCTCGACCATTCAAATCCCTTCCGATGACTTGAAGGGCAGGATTATCGGCCGCGAAGGGCGCAACATCCGCTCTTTCGAGCAAATCACGGGTACCAACCTCATTATCGACGACACTCCGGAGTGCGTCACCATTTCGTGCTTCGACCCGGTTCGCCGCGAAATTGGCCGCGTGACGATGGAGAACCTGATTTCGGACGGGCGCATCCATCCCGCCCGCATCGAGGAAATGTTCAACAAGGCCGAAAAGCTCGTGA
>CAMPAJ010000304.1 GCA_946631805.1 uncultured Eggerthellaceae bacterium | reverse complement strand
GAACTCGTGTCTCAGCCTTGAAAGGGCCGCGTCCTAACCTCTAGACTATGGGGACCTTTGCTCTGCTGCTGCAAAACAGCCAAGACAGTATCCCAGAACCGAAGCGTATTTGCAAGAGCATATTTAGCTTTGCACATTATAAGGCCACAATGCCCAACGCCTAGCGCCCTGATATTCAAGCTGCGGGTGCCGGAGGACGCTTGGGCTACAAGGCCTTTTCGTCGGCAACGGGCTCGGCGGGCTCTGGGTCATTGCCCTTTTTCTTGCGCTTCTTTTCCTTGAGGATGACGGTGTGGTCCGTGAAGGCCATGCGCGTGTCGTCACGCCGTATCCAGCGAGCGAGGGCTGACTTTTCGTTGTTGACCATGAGCGTGAGGACCATGCCCAAGACGATGGGTAGATAGAACGTGAAGAAGCGCCAGATAAACGTCGAGAGCGCGACGATCGAGGCGTCGCCGTACACGTAGTTGAAGAACGTGATGTAGCTCGCCTCCGACGCCCCGATGGCTCCGGGTAGCGGTACGAACGACGCGATGAGGTAGACGAACGCCTGGCACGACACGACCGTGAAGTAATCGTTGGCCTCCAGGCCGAAGCCGGCGAAGATGACCCACGAGAGCGAGAAGTACACAGTCAGCTGCACAAACGTTACGAGAGAAACCTTGACGAGCACAGCCGGTCGCTTGAGCAGGAACCGGATGCCCTCGTACGATTCCTCGAGCGACTTCGTGGCATTGGCCAACGTCTGGTCTGGTTTCTTGAGAATGCCGATGCGACCGAGCAGCTTGATGATCCAGCGCGTGGTCTTGATGATGGCGTTCTTTGCGAATGCGAGCGAGAACAGCATGGCGATGAGCACGAACCCGCCGAAGAAGCCGATGGCCACCAGGTACATGATCGGGCGCAAATCCTGCGTGAAGTAGTTGAAGCGCAACAGCAACACGATGATCGCGTATACCGTCATGGTGAGCTGGTAGACGATGAAGCGGCACAGCAGCATGGGCATGGCATGCTCCACGGGCAGGCCGAAGCGCGAATAATAGTACGCTTGCATCGGCTGACCACCGCTCGAAAGCGGGGTTATGCAGTTAAAGTATTGGCCAATGACCGTAACTATGAACGTTTTGACGAACGAGAATCCCCTGAACAGCTCGTCGCAAATGAGCTGCATGCTCAATGATTCTAGGGCCCAGTAGATGACGATGCCTACCAGGGCGAGGAGCAGGAACGCATAGTTGAACGACGTGAAGGCGTTGAGGGTCTGCTCGCCTTCGCCCGCGATGAACAAATAGCCGAACAGCACGATGAACGCGAGGGCGCACAGCGCGATATTGAGTTTGCGCCCGAGCGAGTGGGCCGTGCCCTTGTCGGGCAGGGCGGGCTCTTCGCCGATGGCCGAGAGGTCTATATCGGTCAAGTCAATCTTGGCGCCCGACTCGGCGGTATCGGTATCGTCGGCCGATACGGAATGCATCCAATGGTCGGCATCGGCGTAAACGGGCTCGTCGGCCGAGGGGTCCTGAATTGGGCCGGTGGATCGGGCGGAATCGGCAGGGGTAAACCCGCCATTTCGCTCATCTGGCGTTATTGGGCGAGCTTGCGTCATAATGTCCTTCCGGTTGGCGCTCGCTGGTTACGCGAACTTGTACAGTTTCTGTGCGACGTTGTAGCCAAGCAGCGCCAAACGGCGTCCCAGCGCGGTCTTTCGGTAGGCTCGTCCGGCCCATGAGTGTCGCACGTGCTCGAAGAGCGCGGGATTGCGCTCATGCATGTAATCCCAGAGCTCCGCGTTCTTCTTCAGCGCGTCAGGCGTGTTTATCATGAACAGATGGGTAGTCGAGACGCTCATCATGCACGACAGGTACCCAATCATGAGCATCGCGCAATTGGGCTCGCGTGCCAGCAGGTCGGCGTAATCCACGTCGTCGATGGCGAGTTTCGTGGCCATGAGCTGTTCGTCGATATGCTTCTTCACGACCTCGATTTCGACCGATTGGCCTTCGCGGCCGATTAGGTACAGGTACGGGGCGACGTTGAGGTAGTACAGCTTCTTCACGTACGGCATGGGATGCAGCAGGAGTATGCTGTCCATGTACGAGACGCCCGTGGGTAGCTTGACGCCCGACGAGCGCAGCACCTCGGTCTTGTACCAGGCAGCGTGGATCATGATGAATTTGTCGAGGCCGGTGCGGCCCATTTCGTCCCAGGTGAACGTGCGGTTTTGCGGGAAAAACGAGCGGTACTGCATCTCGCGCATCGTATTGGATGCCTTGTGGTCGTACATGTAGTTTGTGATGAGCAGGTCGGGCTCGTCGCCGACTTCGATTGTTTGCTGCAGCGTCGTGAGCACGAGCATGAGCGCGTTTCGGTCGAAGCGGTCGTCAGAATCGATGACCTTGAAGTACGTTCCCCGAGCCAGCTCAATGCCATGGTTGACTACGCCGCCCCAGTTCGTGTTTTCCTGGTCAATGGCGATTATGTTGTCGTAGCGCTCGGCGTATTCGTGGGCAATGCGGCTCGTGTCGTCGGTCGACCCGTCGTTTATGAGGATGATTTCGCACGGATACCCAATGTCGACGAGGGAATCCAGGCCGCGTTGCATGAAGCTCGCCGAGTTGTAGCAGGGCATGACGAACGTTATGAGGGGTGCGTCTTGATTGGATACCGCGTGGGCATTGGTTTGTAAACCGTTGCTCAGTTGCACGTCGTTCCCTTCATCCGCATTTGCTGTGCCCCCATAGTATAGACCTCATTTGCGGCAGGCGCTCAGATGACCACGAAACGAGGATACACGCTCCCGCTCGCCGCCCTCCCCCTGTGCCCGCCGCCTGTGGCCCGAGGGGCCTGTCGGGCAAGCGCGGGCTAACCGCTCCTGCGCTTCGGCGCGGCAGCTGCGGAACTCG
>CAMPAJ010000303.1 GCA_946631805.1 uncultured Eggerthellaceae bacterium | reverse complement strand
GGCGCGGTATTGCCGGCCGATTACCGCCAGTGAGGAATTCCACCTCGCCCTGAAACAGTACACGGGCGCATTCTAGCAATGCGCCCGTAAGCGTGCAACCCGGTTTTTCGCTCGCGCTGACCGACGGGTGCTTCCGAGTGCCCGAAGGGGATCTGTCCTTTTGTCAGTACGCAGAGCCGTGCAGCTTGTTGAGCTTGGGACGGGCATTGCTATAATGGCCGCGATTAAAGAGGGCGGTTCGAGAAACGAAAGGGCCATCATGGCGATTTACCGTGCGGAAGGTGCGTTCGACTGGTCGTTGTTCGCAGGGTCGTCGTGCGCGTTCGGCGTGTTCGATGGCTTGCATACGGGGCATCGGTACCTGCTCGGCCAGGCGATCGACACCAGCCAGCCCGATGGGCGGGCCATCGCTATCACGTTCGACATCGACCCCGACGAGGTGTTCCATCCCGACCGCTTGAAGAAGCTCATGCGCAACGCGGATCGCCTGCAGGCGCTCGCGTCATCGGGCGTCGACGACGTGGTGGCCATTCCGTTCAACGAGGATTTCTACACGAAGACCCCCGAGGCGTTTCTCGAAACGGCGTTTCCGAAAGGCGTGCCCGCGCACTTGCACGTGGGCGAGGATTTCCGCTTCGGCGCCCGCGCCGCGGGTACGGTGCAAACGCTGCAAGAGTGGGGCGGCGTCGTGGGTTGCGAGGTGCATCCGCACGAGCTCGTGAGCGCCGATGGCCTGCCCATCACGGCCACGCGCATTCGCAAACTGCTGCTCGAGTGCGACCTCGACGAGGCCACCCGGTTGCTCGGGCATCCCTACGCACTGCGCGAGACGGTGCAGAAGGGGCGCGGCGATGGTGCCGATTTCGGCTTCGCTACTGCGAATTTGCAGGTGAAGCCCCATGACCGCGTGCTCGGCGAGGGCGTGTACGCGGCGTATGCGACCGTCGGCGGCGAACGCTACAAGGCAGCGGTGTCGGTGGGCGTTTCCCCCACGTTCGAGGCCACGTCGACGGCGAACATGGAGGTGCATATCCTCGATTTTGCAGGCGACCTGGTCGGGCGCGATATCGTCATCGAATTCGTGAAGCACTTGCGTCCCATGATCAAGTTCGATTCGACCGAGGAGCTCATTGCCACCGTCATGTCGAACATCCAGTGGGTGCGCGATAACCTGTAGCCGAAAGCAGCCGGAAACTAGCTGAAACCTTTTGTTTTAGCCAGGAGGGGAGTATCCCCTCCTGGCTAAGCGATCCGTGTCACGGGGGCGAACACGGGGAGCCTGTAAAAGTCATAAAAAGGGACTGTCCCTTTTTATGACTTTTGACGCGCTTGACCGCCGGCCAGCGCGCGCTTCACGGTGGCGGGGACCGACCTTATTTCGCTGCGGGTGCGCAGACGGCGCGCGGGCGGAAGGCCCAGGGCGTTCTCGATGGCGTCGGACGCCTGGCTGCGGTAGTTGAACAGGTAGTAATTCTGCTGCAGGTAGATGCCCTCCATGCGCAGCAGGGCGTCGGCGGTGTCGGCGGCGTTGTGCTGCCAACCCGTGCCCCAGCGCAGCACGCGCAAGGCGAAGAACGCTGCATAGCACAGGGCGAAATGGGCCCGTATGTGGTCGCTTGCCGGCGTGGGGTGGGGCATCGACGAGAAATCGGCCTCGAGCGGCTGGAACGGCTCGGCCTGGCGCCAGAGTTCGCGGTACAGCTGCACGATGGCCGTAGCGCTCAGGTCCACTTCGCTCGACACCAGCATGGCCTGCTTGTAGCGGGTGGCGTAACCGCCGCCGTGCAGCACGACCTGTTTCACAGGTAGGCTGCTCCCATCGGCAAGGCGGTGGTCCACGACGCGTGATTTCAGGAAGACCCCGCCGCCCGCCGCAACGTAGCCCTCGTCGTCTTCGGCCCATTCTGAAAGCTCGGGTATTTTGCCGAAATCACGCTGGTAAAGCGCGAACCCGTCGTTTGTCGACGCGAGTTCTTCGATGGTGGGCTGCAAATCGCGCAAGCCGCCTGCCACGACGACGGCACGTTTGGCGCCCAGGCGCTCTTTCAGCTCGTCGACCGCCTCGCGGAACAGGGCGGGCCCCGGCCTCCCGGTCATGTCGTGGTATCCGAGCGGCATGTTCGCGTGGTCGAGTGCGACCGCGATGCTCGCGCGCTCGCTGCCGCCGTCGATGGGGAAGGCGTAGCTGCCGCAAATGAGGAAAACGCGCTCGGTGCTCGGCACGCCGCCGAGGAGCTCCCAATGCCGCAGCATGCAAGCGTCGAGGCGTTCCTGTTCTTTGGCAAAGCAACTGAGCGCCTCGTATACCTGGGCAAACGTGAAGTCGCAGCGGCGGGGGAACGATTCGCGTGCAGCCCACGACTCGCGCTTGCTCGTCGCGTGCATCATGCGTTCCACGGCGAGCATCTCGAATATGCGGCCAGCATGGGGCGGGAACCCTGCGCGGCTCGCGCGTGCGCGGAAATACCCGCCCACACCGAGCGCGTCGAGGCAGCCGAGTGCGATGGCCGCGCCCAGGCGGGCGGGTGGCGCGGACTGCGCGTCGATCTCGTCGTCGTGAGCGAACGAAAGCTCCACGGGCTTGTTCCGCTTGGCAGCGTTTCGGTTCAACTGGTCCACGTATGCCCGAAAGTGGGCGACGGGATCTTCGAACCGGTCGGCGTAGTCGTCGGCGTAGCCGATGGTCTCGACCGTGCGCGTGCGCGTTTTGCCGCCCTGCCGGTAGTTCTGCACGATCGAGAGATACGTGCGCCCGTTGCGCTGCTGCATCTTCAAATGCATAGGCCCTCCGAAATCGCCTTTAGCCCAGAGGGGAGTATCCCCTCTGGGCTAGTTTCCGATCTGGTGCTACGAGCGTTCAGTGCCGTGCACCTGTCGCCTGGAGTGCCGATGTCATAACAAGGGACAGTCCCTTGTTATGACGCTTGAAATACC
>CAMPAJ010000302.1 GCA_946631805.1 uncultured Eggerthellaceae bacterium | reverse complement strand
GGGGCGGCGGGACGGTTAGCCAAACCCAACCCACATCAACCCGCCACGTTCCCTGTTCATCGTGTGGTCTATGGCGAAAACATGGACGCGCCGTGCTGCGACCCATATAATTGACGGATACAGGTAACGCCCCGCCCCATCGTTGCGAGGGCGTTTTTGCGATAGCGCAAAGGACAGGAATTCATGGCTAACTACAAGCGCGACAGGCAATTGGAGCACGTATACACGCTCGCAACCTACCTCAAGCTCGTCCGCGAGCCCATCACACAAAAGAACGCAGCCCGCGTCAAGGCCCTGCAGGACAAAAACGTCCATGACGTGATGAAGGCCGCCTGGCAGCATCCCTTCTACCAGGAGCGCTTCAAGAGCTCGGGCACAACCCCCGACGACTACCACTGCGCCGAGGACCTGTACAAATTCCCCGTCCTCACCAAGGCAGAGCTGCGCGATTGGATGGACGCCGAGCTCGAGCGCGACCCCGAGAAGTACAAGGACTGGTTCGTCAGCCCCACATCAGGCTCCACCGGCCTGCCGTTGCGCGTGCTCCAGAGCCCGCGCGAGCACGCCCTGTGGACGGCCAACTGGCTGCGCACGATCGGCCTCGGCGGGTTCAACCCCTTCACGGGCAAAACGCTCTCGCGTCCCAACACGCTGCACGGCAAGATCGACACCTCGAAGGGAGACTCCCCCATCCAGAAACTCGGCATACTCAGGCATGCCTACATGTCCGACACCTTCTGGGAGCAGGTCGAGACGCGCACGCTCGTCGACGAGATCAACGCCTACGAGCCCGATTTCTTCTACTGCCACAAGAACGTCATGGTGCGCATCGCCAAGTACATCAAGGAAAACGACCTGTACGTCTGGAAGCCCAAGTTCTACTCCCCCATCAGCGAAATGCTCGACGCGCCGTCGAACGCGCTTCTGCGCGAGGTGTTCGGCCCGGGCTTGCTCGACACGTACGGCCTGGCCGAGACCGGCACCTGCGTCTCGCGCATCCCCGGAAACGAGCACTACCAGATCAACTGCGACAGCCATGTCGTCAACACGTACAACGAGGATCTGACCGGCCCCGATCCCAACGGTATGGCCGTCATCACCAATTTGTACAAGCAGGACCTACCGCTGATCAACTACACGTCGCTCGATTACATGGAAACATTCGAGCAGTACGGCCTGCGCTTCGTGAGCAAGATCGTCGGGCGCATGAACGACGTCATCCACCTTACGAACGGCGACACCAAGGGTTGGGCCAACATCATCGCCGTGATGAACTACACCTACGAGGTCGTGGCATACCGGCTTATCCAAGATGCCATCGACCACGTTCACCTGTTGCTCGTACGCAAGCCCGACGTCCCGGCAGAGCAAGAACCCGAGATTGCCGAACGGGTGCAAAAGGGCCTTCTTGACATCTTCGGCGACGAGAACATGAACCTCACGGTCGAATGGGTACCCGATATCCCCTCCGACCCCAACGGCAAATTGCGCGTCATCATCAACACGATGGACAAAACCGAATAGATCAGGAGCATCGCCATGGAAAGCGTATTGATACTGGGAGCTGGCGTATACCAAGTCCCGCTGATTAAGACGGCGAAGCGCCTCGGCTACAACGTCATCGTTGCGAGCATCCCCGGCAAGTATCCCGGCTTCGAGCTTGCCGACGAGGTGTCCTATACGAACATCATCGACAAGGAAGCCCTGCTCGAGCTCGCGCGCGAGCGCGATGTGAAAGCCGTGCTCACTGCCGGCACGGATGTGGCCATCAGCTCGATCGGCTACATATGCGAGACGCTCGGCCTGCCCGGCATCAACGCCGACACCGGCATCAAGGTCACGGATAAGACAGCCATGAAGATTGCCTTCCGCGACGGGGGCGTCACCACGGCCCGCTTCGAGCTCATGGACCTCGACGCCAACCTCGACGCCGCCGTCGAAGCGGCGCGCTCCATCGGCTTCCCCGTCATTTTCAAGGCCGTAGACTCGTCGGGCAGCCGCGGCATCACCAAGGTCTACGACGAGCAGGGCGTGGAAGACGCGCTGCGCAACGTCCGCGAGAACACCCGCTCGAACCATTACCTCATCGAGGAGCTCATCGTCGGCATCGAATTCGGCACGCAGGCCTTCGTGCAGGACGGCGAGGTCATCCTGTTCATGCCGCACGGCGACTACCTGTACGAGGGCGACACCGCCGTGCCGGCCGGCCATTACGTACCGTTCGGCGACGCCGAACTGGAAGAGGCCGGCCGTATCGAGACGCAACGCGCCATCGAGGCCGTGGGCATTACGGATGGCGCCGTGAACGTCGACGCCATCGGGCGAGATGGCAAGGTCTACATCCTCGAGATCGGTGCCCGAGCCGGCGCGACCTGCCTTCCCGAACTCGTATCCGCCCGGTTCGGCATCGACTACTACGAGCTTATCGTGCGCAAGGCGCTCGGTGAACACGTGGAAGTACCCAAAACCGCCCTGGACGTGAACGTCTGCGCCATGTTGCTCTGCCCCGACAAGCCAGGCGTCGTAACCACAACATCCCTGCCCCAAACAGTAGCTCCAACCGTTTCGGACGTGACGCTCGACCGCGCCCCCGGCGCCGTCATGCGCCGGTTCAGGGTCGGCCCCGACCGCTCAGGCCAAGTCGTCGCCAGCGGCGCCTCGCTCGAGCAGCTCGAACGCGACGTGCGCGACGCCATGCGCGGCGTCATCGTAGAACTCGACGACGGCCAGCGCGAAGACTGGATCATGCCCGAATGGGTAGAACTCCGCGACTAAGCCGCATCCCGCATCTTGACTGATACACCCAACCTGGTTGGGTGTATCAGCTCGCAACCAAGGATGAGCCGCCCCGAGTGACCGCCCCGCGGAGGGGTGGGGTGCGAGCGATTCTGCAGCCACTATTCCTGTAATTCACATAAGTTAGGCGAAGCCAAG
>CAMPAJ010000301.1 GCA_946631805.1 uncultured Eggerthellaceae bacterium | reverse complement strand
TACCTCGGGCACGGGCGGCTTCGGCCTGGGGCTCGCCATCGCCCGTGAGATCGCACGCTCGCACGGCGGCGACATCACCTGCACGAGCACCGCCGCCGACGGCACGACCTTCACCGTCACGCTTCCCGTGATGTAGCGGCGCTCCACGATGAGGTTCTCTTCTGGTGAATCGTAACTGTTCGCACCCTAGCAGCCCTGTCCAGGAGGGCGATGGGGTCGTGAGCGATTCTGCAGGCACCATTCCTGTAATCCACTTCTGTTAGCCGAAGCCAAGCGAACGGCCCCATCGCCCTCCTGGACAGGGCGGACTGCTAAGTGGCTGATGCGCATAGTAACAGCGAATCAAAAATGGCGAACAACGCAGTCATCCCTTTTTGACGTCAAAACAAAAAGCCGGAAGGGCTTGGAGCTCTTCCGGCTTTAGTTTCGGTACCTGACAATGGGGGGCCACCCCAAGCGTCTTGTTTACTTCTTGGCCATCTTGCCGAAGTCGGCGACGTTGGCGAACACCGCCACGAAGCGGTTGAGCAGCTTCAGGCGGTTGGCGCGGATGTCGAGGTTCTCGTCCATGACCATGACGCCCTCGAAGAACGCGTCGATGGGACCGCGCAGGCCGGCGAGCACGCCGAGCGCCTTCGCATAGTCGTCGGCCTCGAGCGCGGAGGCAGCCTCGGACTCTGCTGCTGCGACGGCGTCGTTGAGCGCCTTCTCCTCGTCACCGAACAGCGCGGCGTCTACGTCGGTGCCCGCATCGGCGTCGCGCAGGTTGTTCGCGCGAGCGTATGCCGTTGCCAGATCGTCGAACGTTTCCTTGTCCTCGGCGCGCGCGATCTCGAGCGCACGGGCCCTGGCCACGATGGTCATGGGCTCGTCGACGCCCGTCGCGAGCACGGCCTCGATGGTATCGGCCTCGCAACCGCCGTCGCGCAGCATGACCTTGGTGCGCGTGACGAAGAAGTCGATGACCGCAGCGCGCGCTTCCGCACGGTCGAATTCAAGCCCGCCCTTCTGGTAGATGTCGAGCGAGGCGTCGATGGCGTCGATGAGCGAAATGTCCAGGCCATCTTCGAGCATCGCCAAGATGCCGATGGCGGAACGGCGCAGCGCGAACGGGTCCGAAGATCCCGTGGGACCCTGCCCGACGGCGAACAGGCCGCAGATGGTATCGAGCTTGTCGGCGGTCGCCACGACCTTGCCCACCATGCTCGCAGGCGTGTCGTCGCCCGAGAAGCGCGGACGGTAATGGTCGGCGATGGCCTCGGCGACCTGGTCGGTCTCGCCGGCGGCCTTCGCATAGTAGCGACCCATGATGCCCTGCACGCTCGTGAACTCGACGACCGCGCCGGTGACCAGGTCGGCCTTGCACAGCAGCGCCGCGCGCTTGGCATCGGCGGTGTCCTGCTCATCCAGCTTCGCATCGGCGGCGAGGTGCGCGGCAAGCTCGACGATGCGGTCGGCCTTGGCGCGCGTGGTGCCCAGCGATTCCTGGAACACGACGTCGCCGAGCTTTTCGACATAGGCCTCGAGCGGCTGCTTGAGATCCTCATCGTAGAAGAACTTGGCGTCGTAGAGGCGCGCGGCGACGACGCGCTGGTTGCCGTCGACGATGTTGTCGCGGTACTCGGGGTTGCCGTTAGACGTGATCAGGAACTTGTTCGAAAGCGAGCCGTCCGCGTTGAACAGCGGGAAGTAGCGCTGGTGCACGAGCATCGCATCGACCGTGATCTCCTTGGGGACGGCCAGGAACAACTCGTCGAACTCTCCCACCATGACCGTAGGGAACTCGGTGAGGTTTACGACCTCTTCCATCGTCTTCGCGGGAAGCTCGGCCACAAGCCCGGTCTCGGCCTCGATGGCCTTGACCTGCTCGCGAATCGACGCCTCGCGCTCGGCCTCGCTCGGTACGACATGAGCGCCTCGCAGGATGCCGATCAGGTCGTCGGCCGTTGCGACCGTATGCGGGCCCGGATCGAGGAAGCGGTGGCCCATCGTCGTGTTGCCCGCCACGAGGCCGGCGAACTCGACGGGGACGACCACGTCGCCGAGCATGGCCAGAAGCCAGCGCACCGGTCGGCTGAACTGCTCGCGGCGGCTGCCCCAACGCTGGGACTTGGGCCACGAGATGGTCGTGATCAGGTTGCCGAGCAGCTCGGGCAGCAAGCTCGCGACGTCGACCGACGGCGTGTGCTTGACCGCGTACACGTACTCGGTGCCGTTCTCGTCACGGCGCTCGAGCGAGGCGGCGTCGACGCCCTTGCCGCGCGCGAAGCCGATGGCGGCCTTGGTGGGCTCGCCGTTCTCGTCGAAGGCGATCTTGGCGGACGGGCCGCGGAACTCCTCAACCGAAGCCTCGGTCGCTTCGGGCACGTCGGCCACGATGACGATCAGGCGGCGCGGCGTCGTGTACACGTCGATGGCGCCATGGGGGATCTTCGCGCCGTCGAGCGCAGCGGCAGCGAGGCCGCCGAGCTTGGTCGTGGTTGCATGAAGGTCGAATGCAGGCAGCTCTTCGGTGCCGATTTCAAAAGCAAGGGTCTTATTCGCCATCTGCGGCCTCCTCTCCCTCGTTCGTGGTACTCACGCCCACGACGTGCTCGAGGTAGCTCGCACAGCACGCCTTGGCGATGGTGCGCACGCGCAGGATGTAGCCCATGCGCTCGGTCGCCGAAATGACGCCACGCGCGTCGAGCAGGTTGAAAGCGTGCGAGCACTTGAGCACGTAGTCGTAAGCGGGCAGCGGAAGGCCCTTTTCCAAGATGCGATTGCACTCGTGCTCGTAGCGGTCGAACTCGCTGAACAGGAAATCGGTATCGGCGATCTCGAAGTTGTACGTGGACTGCTCGCGCTCGTTCTCGAGGAACACGTCACCGTACGTGAATACGGTGCCGTCGGCGCCCCGGCTCCACACGATGTCGTACACCGAGTCGACGCCCTG
>CAMPAJ010000300.1 GCA_946631805.1 uncultured Eggerthellaceae bacterium | reverse complement strand
GAGAGCCCATCGCGCAATACGCTCAGGAGGCCCACTTGGGCGATGAAGCCCAGTATGATGCCCACGATTACGCCCGTTCCCACGAGGACGCCCATCTCGCCCACGATGAGCTTGCGCAAATCCGACTTGCTCGCGCCGATGGCGCGGTACAGCGCGAGCTCGCTCTTGCGATCCCACACGGTGCTGAAAAAGCGGGCGAAGAGCTGCAGCAGCGTGACGATGGCCATCAGGATCGCGGCGACCAGCAGCAAGAGGAACACGGACTTCAGCTGGTTGCGCGATTTGTCCACGATTTGCGAGCGCACGAGCGGCGACGCCACGCCCGATAGGTTGATCTTGGCCGTGGCGGCCGTGAGCGCCGCCTCGGGGTTCTCGTCGTCGACGTCGACCATCACGCAGCTTATGAGGCCATCGGGGTCTCCGTGCTTTTCCCAGAAATGCTCGTAGCCCTCCATGCCGCGGCTGATGGAGCGCACCACGTCGATATCGGCGACGATGGACGAATCGAATTCGGTGCCCGTCTCGGCCATGGTGCCGATCACGTTGTACTCCTCGTAGTAGATCTTCAGCGTGTTGTTGAACACGCCGCCGACCGCGCTGCCGACGATGACCGAGTGCTCGTCGAGCGCCTGCACGACCTCTTCCCCAGCAAGGCCGCTCACGACGAAGTCGCTCGCCTTGTCGATGCCGATGAGGCGCGTCTCGCCCGTCGTCGAGCAGCATCCCGAATTGAGCGTCTGGCCGAAGAACTGGGGCGAGGCTTTCTGCACGCCTTCGGCGGACGCGATCTCGTCCACGACGTCCTTGGGCATGTACACCGCCGCCGGCGCGCCCGTATACAAAAGCTCGGTGTCGCCGATGTATTGGAGCGCATCCTTGGGAACGGCCATGACGTCGGCACCGCCCTGCTTCTCGGACGCATCGACGCCCTGCATGACGCCTCCGTACACCAGCCCGAATGTAACCAGGATCATGACGCTCAAGGCCACCGACACGGCAATGGAAACCGATTGCACCTTGTGCATCCTGATGCTGTGCATAACCAATTGCTTCACTAGGCAATCCTTCCATAAAGAACACGAGCGCCCGCGGTACGCTGGCGCCCATAGAGCAATTCCGCACAATACTACATCATTTATTTGATAGTGTCTATTATCAGATATGCAATTACAGCATATCCGACCAGCAGCAACGGTCGGAACGATTCGCACGTTGATAACTTCGCCAATCGCGCCAACAGTTCGAAAAAAAGTTCTTGTTGGACCTGGAAACGGGCAGAGGAACGTCCCCGGAGCAGGTTATCTGGCAATGGAGGCGCTCCCCATCGCTAGGCTTACCAGCTTACTGCCAACCGGGCAGGCTCGACCAGTCGGCCTTATCGTGGACGATGGGGGTCGCGGGGCGTCGAACCACTCGCGCGGAGCCTTCGCCGTCGATCGAATCCGTAGGCTCGGGCTCACCTTCCCCAGCCTTCATGCCATCGGAGCCGCGCTGCACATCGCCTTGGCGGCCAGCCATGCCGGTATCCTTGGAGGCAGCGCCATCCCGCCCGATCGTACCAGCGCCCTCGAACGCGTCATCTGCAACGATGCGCGCACCCGCGGGCAAAGCCGGCTGGAACAGGCGGCTGCAGCCGGCAAAGGCGCGCGGGCCGATTTCCACAAGGGTCGAGGGCAGAACGACGCCGAGCAGCGACGTGCATCCCTCAAAAGCGCCCTCCTCAATTTTCGTCAGGCCCTCGGGCAAGAACACCTCCGTCAGCGACGTGCAGTCCTTGAAAGCGTATTTTCCCAGCTCCTGAAGGCCCTTTGGGAAAACAACCTCCGTCAGGTTACGGCAATTGCTAAAACAGCCTTCCTTCAGGTGCTTCAGGCCTTTGGGCAAGACGATGCGCGTCAGCGACGAGCAGTTGCGAAACGCATCCGCCTCGATAGTCCCCACGCCGTCGGGAACGTCGATGCCCGCCAGCGCCGAGCACGACCGGAACGCCCGCTTGCCTATGCGCCACAGCGAACGGGGCAAGCGCACCTCCTGCAAGTGCGTGCACGATTCGAAACACTCCGCCTCGATGCCGTGCACGCCCTCGGGAACGGTCACCTTCTGGAGCATGCTGTTGCCGGCGAACGCGCGCTCGCCGATGGTCGTGATGCCGTCGGGAACGACGGCCTCCGCATCCGAGCCCGTATACCTTCCCAGCGTGATGAGGTAGTCGCCTGCCACGGGTGCCTACCGTTTCGTCCCGCTGACGAACGCGCCGCCGAACGCCTCTTCCAGCTGCTCGTCGGTATAGCGCTCCATCGCGTGCGAAAGGCCCTTCTGACGCGCTTTCTCGCGCATGCGGTCCAAGCTGTACTTCTTGAATACCCGAATGTTCACGTCTTGGAACCCCGCTGCTTCCATCATGGATGCATAGGCCTCCCGTGTTACGACGCCGCTGCGGCAGCCGAAGATGCGCGCGGCCTCCAATCCGGCTTCCTCGTCGAAGCCGTCCTTGAGCGCCACGATGTCGGCCACCATGAACGTCCCGCCCGGCTTGAGGACGCGGAAAGCCTCGCGCAGCACCTGCGGTTTGTCGGTGCTCAGGTTAATGACGCAGTTCGACGTGATGACGTCGGCCAGATCGTCGGGCAAGGGAATGTCCTCGATGAATCCCTTGACGAACTCGACGTTGCCCGCGCCCGCCGTCTGCTTGTTGCGGTTGGCCAGCGCGAGCATCTCGTCGGTCATGTCCAGACCGTACACCTTGCCCGTAGCGCCGACTTCCTGAGCAGCGATAAGGCAGTCAATGCCGCCGCCCGAGCCCAGGTCGAGCACCGTCATGCCCTCGCGCAGCTCCACTTCGCCAAGCGGGTTGCCGCACCCGCGCGAAGCCTTGAGCGCTTCGACGGGCAGGCCGTCTTTCATGTCCTCCGGGTACAGGTAATCGTTACCGCCGCAGCAGG
>CAMPAJ010000299.1 GCA_946631805.1 uncultured Eggerthellaceae bacterium | reverse complement strand
TGGTGGCCAGCAACGGAAGGTCGCAGTTCTGCTTGACGGCGAGAACGGCCGCGACTGCCTCGACGATGTCGGCCATCGTCTCGACGATGACGACGTCTGCGCCGGCGGCTTGGGCTGCGCGCGCCTGTTCTGCAAACAAATCGTATGCATCGGAAAAGCTCAACTCCCCCATAGGGGCAATGAGCTCGCCCGTCGGCCCGATGTCGGCGGCCACGAACGGCGCACCTGCATCGCGCGCGCACCGAACGGCAGCTTGGAACACCTGCGCAACGTCAGCCGCGTCCCCGAGTTTGAGCCGGTTGGCGCCAAACGTGTTCGTCGTCACGAACTGGCTGCCAGCCTGCACGTAGCTTCGATGGATGGAAGCGATCTTCTGGGGCTGCTCGAGGCACAAAAGCTCGGGCAGCTCACCTGCCGCCAAGCCCGCGCGCACGAGCATCGTGCCCATCGCGCCGTCGAATAAAGCAAACGAGGTGCCCCGAAGCACCTCGTTCAAAAGACTATTGTCCACGTCTACTCTTCCTCGAGCGCAGCTGCAATCTCGTCGGTGATGTCCATCGTGTGGTACACGTTCTGCAGGTCCTCGAGCTCCTCGAGGCGATCGATAAGGCGCATGACCTTCTTCGCATCGGCAACCGAAACAGCATTCGGCTGGTTGGCGATCATGGTCAGCTCGGCGCCCTTCGTCTCGATGCCCTCGGCCTCGAGCGCCTTCTTGACGGCCATGAGGTCGCCCGCCTCGGTGTAGACGATCCACTCGTCCTCGGCGTCCTCGTAATCGTCGGCTCCGGCCTCGATGACGGCCATCTCGAACTCATCGGCATCGCCGGCAGCGCCGTTCGGGCGGTCGGCGACCTTCTTGCCATCGCCCTCGATGATCTTGGGGATGATGATTTGGCCTTTGCGGTCGAACTGGAACGCGACGGCTCCCGACGTGGCCAGGTTGCCGCCGTGATGGCTGAACGCAGCGCGCACGTCAGCAGCGGTGCGATTGCGGTTGTCGGTCAGCGCCTCGCAGAACACGCCGATACCAGCCGGGCCATAGCCCTCGTACGTGACCGTCTCGTAGTTGGCAGCGTCCTTGCCGGTTGCAAACGCCTTGTCGATAGCCGTTTTGATCTTGTCCTTGGGCAGCGAGTAACCCTTGGCCTTTTCGATTGCGGCCGCCAGAGAGGCGTTGTTGTCGGGATTCGGGTCGCCACCTTCCTTGGCAGCGACGGTGATGTTGCGCGAGAGCTTCGAGAACAAAGCCGAGCGCTTTGCGTCCTGCGCTGCTTTGCGATGCTTGGTTGTGGCCCACTTTGAATGCCCAGACATAGATATCCTTCCTATATGTTTATACCAACTGGCTATTGTAAGGAAATAGCCATACGAATGAGGGCATATTCATGGAAAAACAAAATGCAACGGCAACGTTCACATCAGCCTCCCACTCGTCCGCCCTGTCCAGGAGGGCGATAAAGCCAAGCGAGCGCTACCTTACTTCTTGGTCAGGTACACGTAGATAACGCGGACGGTATCGTTGAGGTTGCCGGTAATGACCTGCGTCGTGTAATCGTACGAAAGCACGGCGGACCATTCGCATGCGGTGCCGTCGACTTCGGTATCGCCGTTGAACGAGCAACGCTCCTTCAAAACCGTGGTCTTGTCCTTCGCATAGGTAACGTATTTGCTGCGGTCGGAAGGAAGCTCGGCCGATCCGTCCTCGACGTCAGCCCCGATATCGCGAAGCGTCTGCTCGACGACATGCTGTACGTTCACGGCGTCGGCAAAGCTCAGCGAGCCAAAGCCGAGCGCAGATGCCGCCGCCGAGTACCCGACCTGGATAATCTTGTCGTTCTTGTCGAGGCCGAGGTACACGCGCGGAGCGCCGACCTTCGAATCGGCGGGCTCATCGGCCAGCGAGACGGTCAGATCGGTCTTTATGGCGCTGCCCTTTTCCTTGACCTTCTGGTTGTTGCTTATGAATGCACCGTGGCCGATTTCCTTGAGCGCGGCATCGGATTTCTTGCCGAACAGCTTCGTGAGCGTCGGCACATCCGCAAGCTGCGCCGCCGTCTGGGTTGCGTCGTCGCCCTCGACGGGCCCGGCGCTTTCCTTTGGAGCTTCGATTTGCTCCTGCACCTGATGCGCAGCCTGCTGCTGGCCGGTATTGACCGTGCGGAATATGAAAAAGCCCAGCGCGCACAGCGCGAGCACGAGCAATACGATGATGGCTATGAGGCGCTTCCTCGTGCGATGGGACTTGCGCATACGCTCGGACGGTTCGGGAGCGTGGGCAGCATGCCTGCCGCGAATCGTCGCCTTGCTCGGGACTGACGCGGCGCTCGCATGGGCCAGGTCCTTCTGGACGTCAAACGCCCTGGCCTGGTCGTTGAAAGGCGCATGCGGGGAAATCTCGTACTCATCGCTCGTCCCGGCGGCTTCGGAAACGGGCTGTGACTGCTGGGCTTCGGACGCAGCAGGCTCGTCAGCGGGCGCAGGCGGAACTTCGTCCTGCGCATCGGCGTGGGCGCCCTCCCAATCGGCATCCCAGTCGAAATCCTTCCATTTGCCAGCTTCGTCCCAAGCGCGCGGCTCCGGCGGATCCCCGACGCGCGCGAACGCCTCGGTCAAGCCAATCGCCTGGTCCCCCTCGTCATATTGTACGGACTGGGGATCGTGCACAACTTCAAAAGCGCTCGTCAGGCCAATCGGGCTATCCTGCGCATCGTCGTAGTAATCTTGGGAGTCGTGTGTTCTGCGTTTTGCCATCGTCTACATCCTCCACTAAGCTCCCGCCCGCACGCGCGAACGGGTTAATGACGTTTAAATATTACCTCATGAAAGCGAAGTAATAGGCAATCGCACCGATTATGCAAACTACTGCTGCTATTATCACAATTTTCTGCGTCAGCGACATGGGCTCGCCCTTGAGGTCATCGAGCGTCGCAGGGCTGTAGCCATCCGA
>CAMPAJ010000298.1 GCA_946631805.1 uncultured Eggerthellaceae bacterium | reverse complement strand
GGCCGTTACTCACTTAGCAGGCGAGCACCTTCGGCCTCTCGGTCACTCCTCCATACGCATCGAAGAATCATACCCGAATACTTCAATTAAATCAAGAAAACGAATTGGGAATTTGTTGTCATTGCCCTATTGTCGCTACTTGCTCTGGATTCGGCTCTTGGTGGTTTTCGGCGAAGCCGATTATTCTCGTTGCGAAGTTGGCTGGAACCCGTAAAAAGCGCTCGGAGAACCGGTTTTTTCGGTTGCACGGTTCAAAAATGACAAAAAATCGGTTTTCAGAGACATTCCATGCTTCAGGATAAGTCAATTTGCAGGCAAAACTGTTACCGCTCGATTCTCGTCATCATGCTCGAAATCAGCGTCACTCCTATGAGCTGGGCTTTTTATCATTATTCTCGCGCTAAGATGTATCTGAAAACTAAAAAATTGTCAAATCTGAGCCATGAATAAAAAAATTGGCGAATACGCGGGGTGCAATAGGGGGCTGGGCCCAGATTCATTAGCCTGGGTCAGGCGAAAAAACACTGTTTCGAGTCTTTGGGGTGGCGGCTAGTCGAGGCCAAGCCCGAACCTTCGCGTCCTTGGTTGGTTGTCCGTCTGAGCTGAGGTAGGCGGCAACGCTAGCGTTTGCGCTTGGGGTCGAACGTTTCTTTGACAGCCTGGCCGAAAGCCCTCTTGAATGCTTCGGCAAAGCGGGAGCTGAGCGATTCGTTGACGATCGTTGCCTGTGCGACTTCCTCGCCGTAATGGGGATGGTTTTTCTTGAAGATGTGGTTGCACAAACGCGTTATGCCAAGCCCTATGAGCGTCGTGGCCAAAAGGCTGCCGGCAAGCTCGATGACCGTACCGTTTTGCTCGAACACGGCATAGATCGTCGCGATGGCAAACACGATGGACAAGGCAATCGTGAGCCAGGTAAACACCGTGATGAGCGTCGCCTTGGCGCGGTCGGACGAATAACGGAACGACATGATGACGTACACGACGGCGGCCACGACGGCCAAAAGGATGAGCAGGGGGAGTATGCGGTAAAGTCGTATCACGGCAACCTCGTCGATCGATAGTTTTAGCCTATGAAGAAACTGGCAGTACGCGCAGCGACCCGAACGACGTTGCGCGTGCCCAGTATCCAAGCGAGCGAGCAGCCGCAACGACCTGGCACGCAGCCGCAAAGTCTTGGCATACGGCGAACGTGGTGGCGCCGCTGCCGCACAGGAGCGCATCCGTAACGCCGGGTTGTGTGCGGAGCCATTCTCTCACGTGCGCGAGCTCGGGCATGAGCGTTTCGGAAGCTGGTGCCAAGTTGTTGAACAAAGCCACTTCGTCTGCAGTGCTGGCCGAGCGGGCGGCGCCGGCAACGTCGCCCGGCACGGGGCAAGGCGAGGTGTCGAACGTTCGGTACGCCTCTGCGGTCGAAACGCCGCCGTCGGGCTTGATGAGCGCCACGGAACGCTTCGAAGGAGCAAGGGCGTGCACGAAAACTTCCCCTGTCCCCTCGTAGTACGAGCAACCGCCGTGAAGGAAGAAGGCAACATCGCTGCCGAGCGAACGCGCGGCGTCCTCGATAGCCGGATCATCGGGCTCAAGGCCCCAGAGCTGGGCGGCTCCCACGAGCGCGGCCGCCGCATTGGACGAACCGCCTCCCAGGCCACCTTGAGCTGGGATGTTCTTTTCGATGCGTACCTCCAGGCCTGCGTCCGCACGGCCTGTGCGCTGCGCAAGCGCACGTATGGCGTGGCTTGCGATGTTGTCGTCGGAGGGCAGGTCGGGCGCGATAACGTCTCCGCACGATACCATGCGGACGGTCGGTGTACCCTGGTCGGGCGCATCGAAGAGCTTGTGGCGGATATACATCACGTCATGCAGGTTGAGCGCGTGCATGATGGTTGACGCCTCGTGGTAGCCGTCCTCGCGTCGCGCGCCTATTGCCAGATGCAGATTGACCTTTGCGGGCGAAATTATCTTGAGCCATCCTTGCGACCTGAACTCATCGCGTTCTTGAAGTGCGACGGCATCTGCTGTTATATCGGTGGTGCTCAAACTCATGGGCCTTCCGTTTCGCTCGAATCGCTTTTGGCGGTTTCCTCGATCTATTTTTTCCTGCGCACAGCGAAGAACTGCTTGAGCATGCTGGCACATTCTTCTTGCAGCACACCTGGCGTTACCTCAAACGTGTGGTTCAAGCGCTCGTCCTCGTTAATCTGGTAGAGCGACCCGAGCGCTCCCGCTTTTGGGTCATAAGCGCCGAAGACGCATCGCTGCACGCGCGCTTGATGCATCAGTCCCGCGCACATGATGCAGGGCTCCAATGTTACGTAAACCGTGCAGTACTCGAGGCGCCATGCGTCGAGGGCCCGGGCGGCTTCGCGCATGGCCACGAACTCTGCATGGCCGGCTGGATCCTTCGCGCTTTCGCGTCGGTTTCCCGCGCGGGCGATGACCTGTGGATCGGCTAGGGGTTTGCGCGTGCCCGGGTCGAAGGGCCAATACACGACTACGGCGCCGATGGGCACCTCGTCGCGTTCTGCGGCCTTGCGGGCTTCTTCGATAGCCATGCGCATGTACATTTCGTCATCCATGCGGTTATTATAGGATGATTGTCCGAGCTGCTCCTTATAATCATCTATACTACCGACATGTTCGTGTATCCCATTTTGGAGTTGCGAATTGTCGAAAGTGCGGCAATTGAGCCGTACGGCGCGGCGAAGGGCCTAAGCGAAAGGCCGCGCCCGCGCAACGCGCAAGCGCGGAGGATTGGCCGAGTGGTTGAAGGCGGCAGTCTTGAAAACTGTTGAGCCGCAAGGTTCCGTGGGTTCGAATCCTACATCCTCCGCCACTTTGCAGGGCTTCCTGCAAGGTACGCTTGGCGTAACAACGGTATGAACGGGCGGATCTGTAGGATTCGAACCGATGAGGTGGAATGCCGTTAAGAAAACAGCCCAGTGGGCTGTTT
>CAMPAJ010000297.1 GCA_946631805.1 uncultured Eggerthellaceae bacterium | reverse complement strand
GGCGAGTTGACGTAGTTGTTGAACTCGGCGAAGCGGTTGACGTAGTCCCAGACGTTGCGCATGGAGGTGTGGAAGATGTGGGCTCCGTACTTGTGCACCTGGATGCCCTCGACTTCCTCGGTGTAGACGTTGCCCGCGATGTGGTCGCGGCGGTCGATGACCAGGCAGCGCTTGCCGGCCTGCTTGGCCTCGTGCGCGAACACGGCGCCGGTCAGGCCTGCGCCAACGACTAGGTAATCGTATTCAGCCATTGATTGCTCCAATCGATAGTGTGCAATAGCTTGCTCCATCTTACCAATTCCGCAGGATTAAGCGAAGTGCTCAAATCGGAAGCGGTCGAGCGGCGCAGGACAATCCATCCCGCCGCCCCGCGTAGGGCGGGCGAGGGCCGTTCGCTTGGCTTCGGCTAACAGATGAATATGACAGGAATGGTGCCTGCAGAATCGCTCACGACCCTCGCCCGCTCTACGCGGGGCTGCCCTAACTATGATTGCGGAATGGTCCCGATACGTATTACGAGGTTGAGTCTACCGTGCGGCAGGCCGTTCGTTTGGCTTTGGCTAGTCGATGGCGGGAACCTCGGATGGGGTGAGCTCGGGGCGGTCCTTTGCATCGGCATGGTCCGGGAACACGGGGTTCAGGCCGTAGATGGGCACGGTGTCTTGGGCGGGTTGCCCGGCGTCATTCTTGGTGACGGTATAGGTGGGCACGGCTTTTTGCAGGGCCTCGAGCGCGGCATCGTCGTCGCCCGAAAGTGCCGCGCGAAGCATTTCGAGCTTCGCCTCGACCTCTTCGAAGCCTACGCTTCGACCGGTCGATACGAGGATGGAACGCATGTTGGTCGCTATCGTGTTCTCTTCGTCCATGAGCAGTTCTTCGTACATCTTCTCGCCAGGACGAAGGCCCGTGAACTTGATGTCGATATCCTTGCCGACGCGCAGCCCCGACAGCGTGATGAGGCTTCGCGCAAGCTCGACGATCTTTACCGGCTCTCCCATGTCCAGGATAAAGATCTCGCCACCTTGCGCTATGCCTCCAGCCTGAATGACGAGGCGCGAAGCTTCCGGTATCGTCATGAAGAAGCGCTCGATTTCGGGATGCGTGACGGTTACGGGACCGCCCTCTGCGATCTGCTTCTTGAAGATGGGGATAACCGATCCGTTCGAACCGAGGACGTTTCCAAACCGCACGGCGGCAAAAACCGTATTCGATTCTTGTGCGTAGTGCTGGATGACCATTTCGCCCATGCGCTTGGTTGCGCCCATCACCGACGTGGGATTAACCGCTTTGTCGGTCGATATGAAAATAAACCTATCAACGCCATGGCGATTGGCGAGACGCACCGCATTCAACGTGCCGAATACGTTGTTCTGTATTGCTTCGCGCGGGCACATTTCCATAAGCGGCACATGCTTATGAGCTGCTGCATGAAACACGACGTTCGGCCGATATTTCTTGAAAACATCCCTGAGGCGGTCCGCATCGCATACGTTGCCGATTTCTACCTGCACGTCAATATCGTTGTATTCGCGGTTAAGTTCACCTTTGAGTAGGTACGCATCGTTTTCGTACATATCGAATACGACGATACGCTTTGGCGCCACTGCGCACAGCTGCCGGCAGATCTCGGAACCGATCGACCCACCGCCGCCGGTGACCAAAACCGTCTTACCCGATATATAACCGCACACCATGCGTGTATTCAGGACGACTTCTTCGCGACCGAGCAAGTCGGCCACATCCACTTCGCGCAAGCTCACATCATTAATCTCGTCGATGCGCAGTTCGCGAATATTCGGGAGCGTGCGTAGCTGGCAATCGGTCTTGACGCACCTATCGTATATCTTCTTCCGCTGTTCGGTGGAAGCCGAGGGGATGGCGACGACGATCTGCTCGATACCATATCGGTCTACAAGGTCCTCGATATCGTCAGTTGTGCCCGAGACGCGCACGCCGTGGATGCTCTTTCCAAGTTTTGCAGGGTTATCGTCAACGGCGACAATCGGCTTTCCCGGCATGTTGGGATCCTTGTTCACCATCCTGTTGATGGCCAAAGAGCCAGTCTCGCCGGCGCCCACGATGAGCGTGCGAAGGTACCGCACACGTGGCCTACTCGCGCCGAATTCGTGACGCTTACTCCTTACGACCTTGAACATGAACCTCGAGCCGCCCACGAAGAAAATCATGAGGAACATCGACACGAAGTAAATCCTTATGGGAATCCAGTGCCCAAGCATCCACAAAATGACAGCTGTTATAAGCGTTCCAAGCCCGACGGCGGTAACTATGCGCAGGACTTCGTCAACCGAAGCGTATTCCCACAAGTTGTTGTAAATCCTGAAGAAAGCATATACGGCAAGATTCACGACAACCGCAACGCCGAGCATGAAATAGATCTCGTGCGTTGCGAACACTTCATCCAAAAGGTTCGTCAGAAACGATGCCAGGAAATACGCCAGGAACGTCGCAGCGATGTCCCAGAGCATAAGGAGCACGGTACGTCGCGATAGTTGTTGCTGCATTAATTCGTTCCTAGCCTCGGAAATACATACTGCATCAATTTTACCGCCAAGCACTGCAAGACACGTAACCTCGACATGCTTTACACGCGCGCCCTACGACGCTCCCCTTGCGTGGACGGGGGACGGGTCATCCCGCAGCCGGGCCGGGTCGTCCCCTGCATGCATGGGAGGGAAGCGGAGAGGGGGCCGCCGCGCCCCCGTTCGCCATCGGCAAGTCCGCCAGAACGCCGCGGCGCGCGGGCCCGGCACCGCGCGCAAAGCAAAAAAGCCCCCTCGGGGGGCAGGCCAGCTAAGGCTTTCGGGTCATGGCCCGGCGCAAGCTCGCGCAAAGCAAAAAAGCCCCCTCGGGGGGCCGGCGCGCGCAGAAAGAAGCGCCCCCCGCGAGTGCGGCGACCTATCCTCCCGCAGGCTTGCCCTGCAGTACTTTCGGCGA
>CAMPAJ010000296.1 GCA_946631805.1 uncultured Eggerthellaceae bacterium | reverse complement strand
GTGTGGTCTCGATGTAGTCGTTTTTGCCGTAGCCCTCGTCGCTGACGATGTGGTCGATGTCGTAAGGGTATCCCTCGATGGGGTAGTGCAGGTAGCTCTTGACGCCAAGAGCTTCGAGGCGCTGGCGGAACGCGTCGGCGTCGGGTTGGTTGCGGTATTGGGTAATGCAGACGCTGCCGACATAGAAGCCGAGCGCTTGGAAGATGTCCATGAGGCGCAGCAAATCTTCGTCGTAGGTGATGCCCAGGTCGCCGCGCACCTTGGAATGCTCGATATGGTTTGCGTTGATGACCAGAATAATCTCGATTTCGTCGACCATGCTCTTGAGCATGCGCAGCTTGGTGTCGGGCTCGAACCCGGGAAGTACGCGCGACGCATGGTAATCGTCGAACAGCTTTCCCCCGAACTCCAGGTACAGCTTGCCGCCGAACGTCTGGATGCGTTCGCGAATGCGGGCGGTCTGCAGCTCGATGTACTTGTCGTTGTCGAAACCGATGCGCTTGGGCATAAAAACCTCTTCCTTTCGATGGAACTCGTTAATTATAACGGAGCGAGCGCACGGCTTAGCACATTGGACGTTAAATCTGGATGTAGCTTTGTTGCCGTTTGGTCCAATCAGTTTTGCTCAAGAGCGATACACTCTACCTGGTTGGGCGTATCAGTGCGGGCGAAACGCTCCGAGACTCATTCGAAGCGATGTCGATGGGGGTTTAGCGCAAGAGCGTAAGGAATGATTGGAGAGCTGTTATGCCTGCATCGAAGCGCTCTTTTGCAAAGCTCATGTGGTTGCCGGGGCCGACGACGAATTCGGTTGCGCACCCGCGTTCGCGCAGGATATCGGCGCATTCCTGCATGTTGTCCTGCACGTGATGCAGGATTATGGGCGCCGCGTGCTTTTCTTTCGATCCAATTGAAAGGAACGCGAATCGGCCTGTCCCGTCGAAATCCAGTTCGCGCAGATGCTCAACCCAGCCTTCGTACCATACCGACCCCGAGAGGCAGGCGCAGGCCGAAAACGCATTCGAGCGGGTAAACGCATACAGGGCGAATAAACCGCCGAGCGAGTATCCGCAGATGGCGCGAGCGGATGGCGTTATCTGCGCAGCGTGCTCGACCGCGGGGATAACCTCGTCGAGGAGTTCCGCGAGCGTTGCGGCCGCTTGGCCTTTGAAGTCGGGCTCGCCGCGGTACAGCCCGGGAGCGGGCCAGGGCGTGAGGTTGGCGTTCCAGTTGCGCACGGGGACCTTCGCAACGGCGCATGCTCGATTGCTTGCGATTTCGTCGATATCGAACGGATGCTCCGCGGCATCAATGATGTAGATAACTGGCGAGGCGGGGCCACCCTTGCCGGGATAAACCGTGCAGTGTTCGCCGTCTATGCATTTCATGACGCGGTGCTTACTTCAGCGTGAACACGCGCTTGCAATCGAGGCATTTATACGAGTGCATGCCTTGGGGCGAGATGTTCGTGCTTTGGCAATGGGGGCACTTTGCGCTCGTTTCGTCGTTCCAGAATCCGCCGGCTATTTCGTCAAGCTCGTCGTCGCTCAACTCGTGGCCATCTGCTCCCATTGCTGCGATGATTTCTTTGGGTGTCATACCAGGTTTGCCGTTAGCCAGCTTTTCGAATGACGATCCTTCGAGTTTCATGTGCGCCCCCATCGCTAGATTCATCGTGGCGGATTTCGTTTCTGTGCATAATACGCTCTCTTACATCAATTCGTCCTTAATGAACGAGGGACGGAGGAGCGTTCACGCAACGAGCCCGCGAACGCTCCTCCGTCCCTTGTTCATTCCGTTAATGTTGTGTGCTATTCTCATAAATTGCGGTAGGCTTTGCTTCGTGGGCATAAAAAGAGCGGAGGGGCTAAGATGAGTATTCGCATAGTGTCTGATTCTTCTTCCGATTTGCTCGAGCTTGAAGGGGTGGATTATGCCACGGTGCCGTTAAAGGTTATGTTCGGAAGCCATGAATACATCGACGAGCTTGGCACTGATGCCGAACGCATGATGTTTGACCTGCAGGGCGAAACAGGGCCTTCCACAACGTCGTGCCCGAACGCCCAGGAATGGTTGAACGCATTCGAGGGCGCCGACTGCATTTTTGCCGTTACCATCAGCAGCGGCCTTTCGGCGTCGTACGAATCGGCTGCTTTGGCCAAGCGCCTTTACGAAGAGGCCCATCCCGGTGCGCGTGTGCACATCTTCGACAGCAAGGCAACGGGCCCCGTCCTTCGCTTGATCATCGAGTACCTTCGCGAGGGTATCTTGGCGGGCAAGGACTACGAGCAGATCAAGTCCGAAACCATCGAGCGGCAGAAGGGCGTTCGCATTCTGTATTCGCTCAAGTCGCTCAACAACTTGGCGCGCAATGGCCGCGTGAACGCCCACGTCGCGCGTATTGCCGGCGCGTTGAGTATTTACGCCATCGGGCATGCGAGCGAGCGGGGCACCGTGGAGCTGCTGCACAAGTGCAAGGGCGAGAAGCGCTCGCTCAAAACCCTGGTGAAAGAGATGGAAGAGCGCGGATTCTACGGCGGACGCGTGGCAATCGACCACTGCCTCAATGCGCCGGCAGCTCAGAAACTCAAGGAGCTCATCCTCAACAAGTTCCCGACGAGCGACGTGTCCATCGAGCCATGCGGCGTGCTGTGCAGCTTTTACGCCGACCTCGGCGGCATCATAGTGGGCTACGAGGCGTAATAAGAATGAACAGGGGACGGAGGAGCGTTCACTCAACTTGTTCACGTGAACGCTCCTCCGTCCCTTGTTCATTGTGCGCTCGAACTACGGCTGCAAGTCGAAGCTGCTCATAGTGATGGGTGGCTGCAGGTTGTAGAAACGCAGCCCCAACCCTGGAAAGCTGGCGCTGAGGAGCCAAGCGCATGTGGGCTTGTGACCCACCGGCCAGGGCATGGGGAACACGACCGCCTCGCCGACGCATTCTACATCGGCGGCACGAAATGCGGG
>CAMPAJ010000295.1 GCA_946631805.1 uncultured Eggerthellaceae bacterium | reverse complement strand
AAGTGGATTACAGGAATGGTGCCTGCAGAATCGCTCACGACCCCATCGCCCTCCTAAACAGGGCTACCAGAACTGAACAGCAACAGCAAATGGTTGTCGTCCGTTCTCGAGCAGCCCCAGTTGGAATATGGGTGCGTGCGCTTGTTACTGCAAGTCCATGATCTTCTGCACGCGGCCGGCGTGGCGCCCGCCTGCGAACTCGGTCTGCAGGAACGTGGACACGATGGCCCGGTTGACCTCGTCGCTCACGAACCGCCCCGACACCGTGACGATGTTCGCATCGTTGTGCTCGCGCGCAAGCTGTGCGAACTCGGGAGTCGTGACGTTGGCCGCCCGAATGCCGTCCACCTTGTTGGCCGCAATGGCCATGCCGATGCCCGTCCCGCACACGAGCACACCGCGCTCGGCTTCGCCCGAGGCGACGTCTGCCGCTACAAGAGCCGCGAAGTCCGGGTAATCAACGCGCCCGTCGTCGGCAGGCCCGCGGTCGATAACCTCATGCCCTAGCTCGCGCAGGTAATTGACGAGCAATTCCTTCTCCTCAAAACCCGCGTGATCGCTCGCGATACTTACGTTCATGATTCAAATACCCTTTCCTCATCCTTTTGCGCACACCAAGATGCCTTCGACTCTGCAAAGCCGACGGCGCTCCCGATTCCACCCAACTAGGTAGCCCCGCGCGACGGCTGGCGGAGGAGTGGGGTGTGAGCGATTCTGCAGCCACTGCTCCTGTAATCCACTTAGATTAGGCGAAGCCAAGCGAACACCCCACTTCTCCGCCAGCCGTCGCGTGGGGCGGTGGGACGGCGACCATCGAAGCCGTTTCCCACCCCTCCGCGAACGGCCGCACGGGGCGGCGGGACGGCAACCATCGAGGCCGCATCTCGCCCTCCCCCGCAGAGCTAGTTGCTCTTTGTACGCGAAACGGCCTCTTTCCATCCTGCAAGATTTGCCGCAATTCGAACGTCGTCCGCATCGGGCAGAAATACGTCGTCGGACGCGCGCAAAGAGCGCACATCGTCGAGCGACGACCAGAAGCCCGTTGCCAAGCCGGCCAGATACGCAGCCCCGAGCGCCGTGGTCTCGATGTTCTGCGGCCGGCGCAGCGGCGTCTTCAAGACGTCGCTCTGGAATTGCATGAGGAAATCGTTCGCGGACGCGCCCCCGTCGACGTTCAGTGCCTTTATGGGCATGCCCGCATCGGCCTCCATGGCGCTCGCAAGATCGTATACCTGGTATGCGAGCGCCTCGAGCGCGGCCCGTACGATATGGGCGCTCGTCGTGCCGCGCGTAAGACCGTAAATCGCGCCGCGTGCATCAGAATCCCAGTACGGCGCACCGAGCCCGGTGAAGGCGGGCACGATGTAGACGCCCTCGGTACTCGGCACCGAAGTGGCGATTTCCTCGGAATCGGCGGCGTTGGCTATAAGCCCAAGCCCGTCTCGAATCCACTGGATGAGCGCGCCTCCCATAAAGACGCTCCCCTCGAGCGCATACGTGGCTCCTTCGCCGGGAGCGCTCGCCGCCACCGTGGTAACGAGCCCGTTTTTGGAAGTAGGCGCCTCGCTTCCGGTGTTCATGAGCAAAAAGCATCCCGTTCCGTACGTGTTCTTTGCCTGGCCGGCTTCGAAGCAGCACTGCCCGAACAGGGCGCTTTGCTGATCGCCGGCCACGCCGCGTATGGGAATACCGGCCACAATACCGTCACGCGCCGTCGCACCGAAATCACCCGAGGAGGGGCGTACTTCCGGCAACATGCTCATAGGCACGTCGAACAGCTCGCACAGCCATGGATCCCACGTCATGGTATGGATGTCGAACAGCATGGTCCGGCTCGCGTTCGTGGGGTCGGTCGCATGTACCGCGCCATTGGTCAACGCCCAGATGAGCCACGTATCGACGGTCCCGAAAGCCAACTTGCCCTCCTCGGCAAGGGCACGAGCGCCGTCCACGTTATCCAGAATCCACTTGATCTTGCTGGCCGAGAAATAAGCATCGGGCACAAGTCCCGTCTTGGCCGTAATGGCCTGGCTCACTTCGGGATCGGAGCACAACGCGTCCACGATCGGCGCCGTACGGCGACATTGCCATACGATCGCGTTGAACACCGGCTCGCCCGTCTCGCGATTCCACACGATGGTGGTTTCGCGCTGGTTGGTTATGCCAATGGAATCGATGTCGGCCGCATCCAAGTTGTGCGAAACGATGAGCTCCGTCATCGTGGACAACTGTGCCGACAAAATGTCGAGCGGATCGTGCTCGACCCACCCGGGCTTCGGGTAATGCTGCTCGAATTCATGCTGGACCTGGCCGACTATCGACCCTTGCGCGTCGATGAGCACGCTGCGAGCCGAAGTGGTGCCCTCGTCAAGGGCGATAACATATGCACCCATTGGCATTCCTTTCGCCTTTATACGAGCTGCCGCTCAATCCAAGAGACGATATCGTCGTACACCTGCTCCTTGCCAATCTCGTTATGGATCTCGTGCCGCATCCCCTCGTAAAGCTTGACGTCGACGTTGCGCACGCCAGCGTCTTCGAGGAGCTGTGCGGCCGCCTTGACGCCGGCACCCATGTCGCCGACCGGGTCGCCATCGCCTGCTACGAGCAGAATCGGCAAGCTGGCAGGTACGCTTTCGGCGCACTCCCGCGTCACGCACTCGGCCGTCAGGTCGAGCAGCGTTGCGTAGCCCCCGACCGTGAACATGAAGCCGCACAGCGGGTCGGCGATGTAGGCATCGACGACGGCATCGTCCGTCGAAAGCCAGTCCAGGGCCGTGCGCGCATTCGGAATCTGCTTGCCGTACGCGCCGGCGCCCATGTTGTCGATGAGCTTGCTGCGATGCGTCTCGCCCCTCACGGCCGCGATCGCGCGGGCGAGGGTGCGGCCTGCTTTCGAAAGGTTCTCGGGCATATTTCCCGTTCCAGAGAGCACGCATGCCGAAAGCCCATCGCCATAGCGAGCTATGAAAC
>CAMPAJ010000294.1 GCA_946631805.1 uncultured Eggerthellaceae bacterium | reverse complement strand
TGCGCTTCCAGATGGGAATCATCGAGTTGATGGTCTCGTCTTCGGTGTAGTCCTCGTACTGGGTCACGTAATCGTCGCCGGCGTCCTCGGGCTTGGGCAGCGCGCGCGATTTCGTCACGAGCATGTGGATGGGGTAGCGCACGTAGTTGCTGTACTGCTTGATGAGGCTGCGCAGCTTCCATTCGTTGAGGTACTCGTCGTAGTCGTCTTCGTCGGTGTTGTCCTTGAGGGTGAGGACGATCTCGGTGCCGTGATGCTCCTTGGTGGTCGGCTCGATGGTGTAGCCGTCGATGCCGTTGGATTCCCAGATGTTGGCCTCATCGCTGCCATATGCCTTGGAAATGACCTTGACGTTCTTGGAGACCATGAACGAGGAGTAGAAGCCCACGCCGAACTGGCCGATGATGTCGGCAGCGTCAGTCTCGCTGAAGTCGTTCTCTGCCTTGAACTCCTGGCTGCCCGAGTGTGCGATGGTGCCCAGGTTTTTCTCGAGCTCATCGGCCGTCATGCCGATACCCGTGTCGCTGATGGTGATGGTGCGGGCATCTTTGTCGAATGCCACGCGAATCTCGAGCTCGTCTTTGCCCAGCTGGATGTCCTTATCGGTCAAGCTGCGGAAATACAGCTTGTCCACGGCATCGGAGGCGTTGGAGATGAGCTCGCGCAGGAAAATTTCGCGGTTCGTGTAAATGGAGTTAATCATGAGGTCCAGGAGCTTTTTGCTCTCTGTCTTGAATTTGCGCATGTAACTTGGTCCTTTCGCTTGCTTGGCTGCGGCTGCGTTGGCACTCGCAGCCCTTGAGTGCTAGCTTTGGATTGTAATGCTCTAGTTAATCGTGTCAAGTAATCTGATACGTTGACACTCAAGTGTTACGTTCAAAACATAACTCGGCGGGTTATGCATTAATGCATTAAAGGGGACAGTCCCCTTTAATGCATATGGGGTATCCAATAAATAGCTGCGCATCAAAGAGATAAATTCCCCTTGATGCGCAGCTGAATGCGGCATACGTTTTCTATTCTATGCATTAAAGGGGACCGTCCCCTTTAATGCATCCCGTTAGAACTTCGCGTAACGCTTGAGGTTGGCCTCGAGCTTGGCGACGAATTTCTGCGCGGTCTCGCTCAGGGAAGCGCCCTTCTTGACGACATAGCCCAGGTGCAGCTTGACGTCGGTGTCGAGCGCGACGGTCGCCAGGCCCTTGCCATCCGAGATGCCCACGAGAATGCCGCTCGTGATGGTATAACCGTTCAGCGCCACGATGAGCTCCGAAAGCGATGCGCGGTCGGTGCAGGCGATGCTCTTATGGCGCGTCTCGTCGGCAAGTGCCTCTTCGGCGAAATACTCGGGCGCATCGTTTTCCTGCTCGAAGTAGATGTAGGGATAATCGTCCAGCTGGTCGAGCGTAAGGCTTGCCGCGTTGACCAATGGATGCGTCGCCGGCATGGCCACGCGCGGCGTCGACTGGATGAGCTCGACGAACTCAAGACCCGCCTCGGCAAATGCCGCTTCGAGCTGCTCGGCTGTGCGCGTGGTCTCCACGAGCACGCCCAACTCGCTCGCGCCGCTCGCAACGTCGTCGATAACGCCCTGCGTCGTGCGGTCGCGCAGCGCGTAATCGTATTCTTCCCCGCCGTTCGCAAGCACGATGCTGGCAAAGGTCTGCACATTAAACAGGTAGTGTTGACCGGATACTGCGAATTGTGTCATGAATGAATCCTTTCTCGAACGGGCCGACGTAACCTCATCGGCCCGCATAGGTGCAGAAGTATCCTGGTGAAAAAGGGTCAGACCCTTTTTTACCTACCGCATTACTGCTTGTGAGCCGCATGCTCCTGAGCCTCGTGCAGCACTTCGACCGCCTCGGCCGTGGAGGTGCGCTCGTCGATGAAGCGCTTGACCTTGTGCTCGCCCGAAGCGCCGAGCTTGTCGGTGTCGAACACGATAACACGTGCCGGACGGACGCCCGTATGGGTCTTGAGCGCATTCTCGACACGAGCTGCGATCTGGTCAAACGGCTCGTCGCTGCCGAACACGCGCTCGACCGACACCTCGTACTTCGTGGTGTGGTTCTCGTCGTATGCGCGGATGCGGTACTCGCCCGAAAGGCCCTTGTCCTTGCGGACGACGTGCTCGATGTCAGAGGGGAACACGTTGACGGCGCTCACGATGAACATCTCGTCCTTGCGGCCGCTGATGTGGATGCGCGCATGGGTGCGCCCGCACTCGCACGTCTCGCGGTTAACCCAACCGATGTCGCCGGTGGCGAAACGGATCATCGGGCGGCTGCGCTTGGTGAGCGTCGTGTACACGAGCTCGCCCTTCTCGCCATCGGGCAGCACTTCGTGCGTGACCGGGTCGACGACCTCGACCAGGATCTGGTCCTCGATGATGTGCAGGCCGTCCTTGTACTCGCACATGCCGGCGCAGGCGCCGTAGATGTCGGACAGGCCGAAGAAGTCGTAGACGCTTGCGCCCCAGATGTCCTCGATGGCCTTGCGCGTGGCGGCAATCGAGCCACCCGGCTCGCCGGAGATGATGATCGTGCGCAGGTTGGGGAAGTCCTTCTTGGGGTCATAGCCCTTTTCGATGGCCTTCTGGCCGAGCAGCCATGCATAGCTGGGAGAAGACCAGAAATGCGTGGGCTGATAGTGCTTCATGGCCCACAGCAGGCGATCGCTGGGAACCGCGCCCACCCAAATACCGAGCGCGCCGAGGTTCTGCGCGCCCACGACGCACGGGCCGCCCACATAGAGCGCGAAGTTCATGCCGTGCAGGTAACGGTCGTTGGGACGCATGCCGGTCTGCCAGAACAGGCGGCTTTCCGCGTCCATGAACTCGTCGAAGTCATGCTGGGAAAACGGGCTCATCGTGGGAACGCCCGTGCTGCCCGAGCTCGTGGCCATGTACACCACATCGTCTTCGGGCACGCAGCACAGCTCGCCGAAGAAGCTGCCGACGCCCTGGCAATCGCGTT
>CAMPAJ010000293.1 GCA_946631805.1 uncultured Eggerthellaceae bacterium | reverse complement strand
CATGAAGAAGATGATGGCGGGAAACATTACGGTAAGGATGATTCCGCTCACCCAATCGAGCACGAAAACGGCAACGAGGATGGGAATGCAAACGACTACCATGTCGATAACCTTGGGTGGGATTATCCGCAGGTACGTTTGCACGTCGTTGATGCCTTCGGTCAAGGTCGTGGCGACGATGGCGGACCCGTGCTCGTGAGCGAGCATGGTGCGGCTGTCGAACGTGGATTCGAGCAGGGCATCGCGTAAAGCTTTGGCCTGTACCGAGGAATAGTTGTCGAGCATGGTTTCCTGGGCAAACCTTAGGAGCTGCAGCATGGCAAAGCAGCCGAAGAACGCCAATGCGTCCGGCACTGCATCTTGCATCGGGGCGCCGGCCCACAATGTGGAAACGGCTTTCCCGAGGGCAAGGGCTTGGCCGATTACGGCGGCAGCCTGCAGAAACCCGAGCAGCACAAGCGCCATCATGATGGCATGCATACCGTCGAGCTTCATGAGGTTTCGGTCGAACATCAGCTTCCTAATACATGACTAAAACTACTTACAAAAAGAGTGATCGCACTCAGTATACTCAATTGAAGCCGCGTAGTCAGAGCAGAGGGTTTGTAAGAGCGAACTCCTATTCAAACCGCTCGCTTGCTTGTCCGCCAATTTGGGGAGCGATGGGGGCGTATGATTGGCTTCGATTAGCAGAAATGTATGCCAGGAAAGGGGTACGCAGAATTACTCACGAAACGATTGCCCGAACAAGGCTGCAGGGTAGAACTGGTGCAGAAGCGAAAGGCCCCGACGAATCGGGGCCTTTCCAGAGATTCTAGCGGTTAGGACTAGATTTCCTCGTTGATGATCTCCTCGGTCTTGGTGCCGCGCAGATGCGAGCACTTTACGACGAAGCCCGAGAGCGCGATAAGGGCGATAGCATTGGGAAGGACCATAAGCTGGTTGAACATGTCCTGCAGCTCCCAAACGATATCGTTTTGAAGCACCGTTCCCAGGAACGTGAAGAACGCGGCGATGAGCGCGAAGATTATGACCGGCACGCGGTCGTTCTTCTTCCTGAACAGATACTGCACGTTGAGTTTTGCGAACAGGTTCCATGACAGGATAGTCGAGAAAGCGAAGAACAGCAGGCAGATGCAGATGAAGATTGCGCCGCCGTTCGTCGTCATGAACTTGCCGAATGCGATTTGCGCCATGTTGGTCTTGGATATTCCGATGGCGCCTGCGAGCTTGGCCGGATCGCTCATGTCGTCGTTCGTGAGAACGGCCTCGCCGTCGGCGTCAACGAGGTTGCCGTCAGCGTCGAGGGTGTAACCGTCGACGATGGCATCGCCCTCTGCCTGGACGAACTCGGCTACGGTTTCGTACTTGCCGGCGTTCTCGTAAGCGGTGGCCAGCGGGCCGTCGCCCGTGTAGAGCACGCTGATAACGACAAGCGCAGTCATGGTAACTACGACGATGGTGTCGATGAACACGCCGATCATTGCGACGACGCCCTGGTCATGCGGATCTTTGACGTTGGCGAGCGCGTGCGCGTGCGGCGTGGAGCCCATACCGGCTTCGTTGCTGAACAGGCCGCGCTTGGCGCCTTGGGTGATTGCGGCCCAAATACCGAAGAAGGCGCCGCCCAGGCCTGCGGACGGATTGAAGGCGCAGGTGAAGATCAGGGCGAATGCATCGGGCAGGTACTGTGCGTTCATGATGAGCACGACAAGCGAGCCGCAGATGTAGAGCACGGCCATGATGGGCACGAGCTTTTCGGTCACCGACGCCAGGCGATGAAGGTTGCCGATGAAGATGAAGCCAGCGAACACGGCGACGAACAGGCCGACGAGCCAGGTCGGGATGCCAAACGCGTTGTTCATCGTCTCGCCGATGGAATTGGATTGCACCATGGGGCCGATGAAGCCGAGTGCGATGATGACGGCGATGGCGAAGAACACGGCCAGGGCTTTGCCGCCTGCGCCCTTGAAGGCGGTGGTGATGTAATACACGGGTCCGCCGTGGGTTTGGCCGTTCTCGTCGATGACCTTGGTCTTCTGCGCGAGCGTAGCCTCAGCGTAATTGGTGGCCATGCCCAGCAGCGCGATGATCCACATCCAGAAGATGGCGCCCGGGCCGCCGATGAGGATGGCGCCGCATGCGCCGACGATGTTGCCAGTACCGACCTGGGCGGCAACGGCGGTGGCGACGGCCTGGAAGGAGCTCATGGCACCGCCCTGGTCACCGCCCGAAAGCGAAAACTCGCCGAACATCTTCTTCCAGCCTTCGCCGAAGCAGCGGAACTGCACGCCGCGCGTGCGTATGGTGAAATAAAGGCCCGTGCCGATCAGAAGAATCAGCAAGACGTAGTTGGACAAATACGAATTGATGGTCGATACGATGTTGAGCAGCGCCGTTTCCATAAAACAAAAACCTCCTTGCAGTAGCTATTCAGCTCTGAAGAAGGCTTAAGCGAACGCCGATGAAGTCGTAGCTATCGGGGTCGCCTCTGTCCTTTTGCCTGAGAGATTCAGCCGGTTTCCCGGCCTTGCACCTTCGGCACTCACTTAAGAGTTCTCCAGAGCTTTCTCCACTACCGGTTTCGCGGGCGATCCCGGCAGCTTCATCGAAAATGCGCGGGTTGCATTATGGGGGATAGTCCAACTTAAACGCAACCCCCCAATATAATTTTTCTAAACGGGCTGGCGCGCGAGGGCAATCGCGGTCGGTGCTGCCTTGCTGTTGGGCAATGTTAAAAGGCTGCGAAAACCGCCTCATCGGGTTATCATGGTGCCCGTTGGTTTGGCGCCTTCAGGGCGCCCATTATGCGAAAGGGTATCTGAATGGCAGATTACGTTCTCAGTTGCAGTTCCACCGTCGATCTTTCCGAAGAGTGGCTGCAGAACCGTGACATCGCTTACGTGTACTTCAACTACGAGCTCGATGGCGTACCGTGCAAAGACGACTTCGGCAAGACGCACAGCCCGGCGGAGCTGTACTCGCGCATGCTGGCCGGGGCCGACGTG
>CAMPAJ010000292.1 GCA_946631805.1 uncultured Eggerthellaceae bacterium | reverse complement strand
CGCACTAGTTCCCCTTCCGAACTGCGCTCACAGAAAGCGGCGATTAGAGGCGATTATCTGGCTCTCCCACTCGTTGTCTGCGGCGCCTGCTTGCGTTGCCGCTTTCCTATGCGCGCAGTTCTCCAGGGGGTGCTCAGAAGGGTGCGGACGGGGCCTTCCGCCCTCTGGGACCCTCGGCGCTCCGGGGCAGGGATGGTTGGTGGTTTGCAGTTAAGGTTGTGCTCTCGTTATCGCGCGGCAATACCCCAGGCCCTTGCGAGCGCTGCGATGCCGGGCTCTATGTCGTCTTCGGCGATGCCTGCGAAGCCGACGAGGATGTAACGCCAGGTATCGGGCTGGGCGTTTCGCCAATAGCAGCTCGTGGGGTATACGCGCACGCCTGCGGTTTCGGCGAGCGAGATGAGCTCGTCTTCGCTTCGGCTGTCCTTCGTCTGCATGAGGACGAACAGGCTCGTAGGCCCCGAAACGAGTTCGACCTCGTCGCCCAGGTGCGTTTTTGCTGCTTTGAGGAGCAGCGCGCGTTTGCGCGCCATGGTCGTGCGCGTCTTGCGGATATGCACACGCCAGTGACCGTCGGCCATGAACGTGGCCATGGCGGCTTGGGTTTGCCATGGAACTTGCGGATGGGAGTCGCGTTCGGTCGCCTGCCACTTCAGCATGAGCTGCGGCGGAAGAATCGCATAGCTCAGGCTGATGGAGGGAGAGAATGAGTTCGAGAACGTACCGAGCGTTATGGTGTGGCCCGAATGGTCGAGTGTCGCGAGCGCCGGCATGCGCGCGACGCCCGACTGGAACTCCCAACCGTATTCGTCGTCAATGATGTAAGCGCCTGTGGTTTGGGCCCATTCGACGAGTTTGCGCCGCATGTCCAAGGGCATGGAGCGGTTTGTGGGGAATTGGCTGCTCGTGGTTGCGAACAGGAGCGTTACTCCCTCGATAGTCGAAACGACGTCGCTCCATTGCGGATACGGCACCACGGGTATCGACACGATATCGACCCCGCAGGCGGAAAGCTTTTTCGCTACCTCGTTATAGCCAGGGTCTGCCAAGGCGAAACGCGTGGTTTTCGGGTTGAACAGCGAAACGATCGCGCCTATGAGGTCGCGCGTCGTAGGCATGATCAATATTTGTTCGGGAATGCAGGCAACTCCATATTCGCGGTTGACGTACTCGGCGATTTGGGCGCGGAATTCGGGGAGGCCTTGGCGGTCGTTGTATAACCGGACCTGTTCCGAGCCCTTGTTGAAGAACACTTCGCGTGCGATGCGCGCCCAATGCGTGAGCGGGAACAGGGAGCGGTCGATTGCGTCGTAAGCGAAATCGTAGCGCGGTTCGTTGCGCGAGGCGCGCACCTTCTCGTTGCGTTCGAGCTCGTCGAGGCTCTGCCGGTAGTTTTCCGAAAACAGGGCATGGGGGTTGTCGTGCGCTCTTTCGACTTTGCAGATGGTGTAGCCGCTACCTCTGCGCGATTGCACGTATCCCTCGGATGTGAGCTTCTGGTAGGCGAGCTCGATCGTAGTGTTCGACACGCCCAGCTCCCGTGCGCATTCCCTGATGGAGGGAAGCTTTTCGCCCTCATGGTACAGGCCGTTCTCGATGCCCTGCGCGATCTGCGCATAAACTTGCAGATAGAAGGGCTCAGGGCTGTTTCTGTCGATAGAGGGCATGGCTCGGTTTCTGACGTCGGTGACTGCTGAAGTTGCGAACAATGCTATTTGAGTTGCCGGTTTTGTCTGTTGTGTTTCCAACAATATAGGCGAGTGAAGAGGGCAAAAGTGTCATGACTTTTTTCTGCCCAAGTGTATATTTCTGTTCTTTGATTTCGAATCTAGAATAACCGTATCTAGGTCTAGGTTCGTGAGAGGGGCCTGCCATGAAGAGCAAGAAGATGCAGATTACCATATGCGCGGTAGCGGTTGTGGCGGTGGTCGTGGGCATTGTCGCCTGTGCGCCGAAAGCCAACACGAACAGCTACGGCAATCCTACGCCCAACGTGCAGCAAGCGACCGAGACGCCCGCACCTGATGCGTTCGGCGTGGTCAAAGCATCACAGTGGAAGGACGCGTATCCGTACGAGTATCTGTCGTACCTGGCCAACGCTTCCAATACGCCGCCTGCCGCCGATTACCAGAACGCCGAGGGCGTGTATGCGCTCGGCGCAACGCAAGAGGACACGACGTCCGCCTTGCCCGATGATTACGAGTTCGTTGATGCGAACAAGATGGACTATCTCGAGACCAATCCCGAGATAAAGACGCTCGGCAAGGGCTACGGCTACGCCAAGTACTACACTGAGCCTGCAAGCCACGTATATTCGCTGTGGACCGTCACCCATAACGGCCGCGTGGCCGACGGCTCCAAGACCAAAGCCGCTTGCATCACGTGCAAGACCCCGCAGTATTCAAATTACGTGGATCAGAACGGCGAGGCCGTGCACGCGCTTCCGTTCAACGACGTTGTCGGCCAATTTGACGAGAACATCAGCTGCGCGAGCTGCCATGCCAACACGCCCATGAAGGACGGCAAAGTATACCTCGAGGTCGACCGCGCAGAGTGGATCCGCTCGATGGGCGACGATGCAGGCAATACGATCGAAGGCGAAGTATGCGGGCAGTGCCATTGCGACTATTCGATGGCCCCCGAGACGAGCATCCCGACGAGCCCGTATGACAACGGTCGCGTCGATATGGTTCCCGACAAGGCTCTGGCCTGGTACGACAAGCATAACTTCGTCGATTGGACCTACGCTTCCACCGGTGCCAAGATGCTTGCCATCCGCCATGCCGAGTACGAGTTCAACTACGGCGGCGACAACGAGGCCTTGCCCATGGGCTCGCACATGAACCAGCTCGGTTACGACTGCGCGGATTGCCACATGGCTACCGTCACGGCTGAGGACGGTACGGTGTATGCCGACCATCATTGGATTAACCCGACCGAGAACGATGAGCTTATCGAGCGCGATTGCAAGAGCTGCCATGCCGACCTCAAGGCCGAGGTCAAGGCCA
>CAMPAJ010000291.1 GCA_946631805.1 uncultured Eggerthellaceae bacterium | reverse complement strand
ATGCAGTTGATGCCGTCGACCTTGGTGAACGTCTCGGCGTTGGCGATGTGCAGGACCTTGACCTTGTCTTCGTCCTTCACGTCCTTCATGCGCTCGGCCACCAGATCGATGTTGGCGTTGAGCAGGGATTCCCATTCGGCTGCAATGTCGATGGCGTCGCCGCCGAGCACCTGCGCCGTCAGGTTGACGTCGCCGCGCAGGCCGTCGTAGTCCTGGAATGCGACGTTGACGGTGGTAAGGCCCTGCTTGCGGGCGGTTTCGGTTACGTTGTCGTCGGAGGCGAACACGACGTCGGGCTGCAGGCTCAGCGCTTCCTCGTAGTTGACCTCGCCGGCACCCGTGCCCACGACGAGTGCCTCGACGTCGGCAAGGCGCGGATACACGACGTTTGCCCAGGGGCGTTTCTTGAAGACTTCGGTTGTACCCACCAGCTTGTCGCCAGCACCGAGCATCAGGATGACCTGGTTGTGGGCGTGCCACAGATCGACGATCTTGTTGATTTCGGTCGGCACTTCAACGGTTGCGCCCTTCAGGTCTGTGATGGTCTGTGTGGCCCCCGTTGCAGCGGACGTCGCAGACGAAGCAGCCGACGCTGAGCTCGCAGCTGCGCTGCTCGCCGCAACAGAGCTGGCAGAGGCCGACGCCGAGCTGCCTGCGTTGCCTCCGCAACCCGCCAGACCCGCCAGCACGCCCATCGCTGCCGCGCCGGTGCCGACCTTCACGAATTGCCTTCTGGAAATACCCTCGTTGAATGACATTACATGCCTCCTGTTTATCTCTGGTAAACACATGTCTGGCATATCCTCGACTCCGTCAGATATACCATAATAAAGTATAGTATTGAAAAGGAATGATATATGCAAGAGAATACAACTATTAATGGTGATTCACATTAATGGAATACAACTTCGGATTTTGGTTGCATGGAGTACGGAGGACATCACGTGGCTAAACCCGATAAAAGCTCTGCAGGAAGCGGAGAAGACAAGCGCATCGGCATGGGGCACGCGGGTAAGCGGACAGAACATCAAACCGTTGAGGGAAAGCGTCGTGTTCCCCTCGGCGCCATACTCATTGGATGCGGCGTCGTAGTCATTGCGCTGGCTATCGCCTCGCTGTGCATCGGGCGCTATTCGGTCGACGTCCAGACGACGTTTGCGATCCTCGCATCGCATTTCATGGACATCGATGCGACCTGGACGGCAAACGATTACAACGTCGTTATGAATATCCGCTTGCCGCGCGTCATCGCGGCGTTTCTTGTTGGGGCAGCGTTGGCGCTGTCGGGCGCATCGTACCAAGGTGTATTCCAAAATCCGCTTGTCTCGCCCGATATCCTGGGCGTCTCGTACGGCGCATGCGTGGGCGCGGCGCTTTCGATCCTGTTGTACATGAACACGTGGCAGACGCAGATCTTCGCGTTCATCGGCGGTCTCATCACCGTCTTCATAACGGTGTCCATTCCCAAGTTCATGCACCGGCACTCCAACGTGATGATGGTGCTTTCGGGCGTCATCGTGGGCGGCTTCATGTCCTCGATCCTCGGTCTGCTGAAATACGTCGCCGACCCCGACACCCAGCTTGCCGAAATCACCTACTGGCAGTTGGGCTCTATCGCCAAAGTGGACTTCTCGCTGCTCAGCTACACGGCGCCGATAATGATAGTCTCAGCTATCGTGCTCGTGGCCATGCGCTGGAGGCTCAATCTCATCTCGCTCGGCGAGGAGGAGGCGCGCTCGCTCGGCGTCGACCTCAAGCGCGAGCGCGGAATCATCATCGTCGCAGCCACGCTGCTTACGGCAAGCGCCGTGTCGGTAGCGGGTACCATCGGCTGGGTCGGGCTCATCATCCCGCATGTCACGCGACGAATCGTTGGCTCCGATAACAAACGGCTCATCCCAACCGTCATCTTGGTGGCGGCTGCGTTCATGATTCTCGTGGATTTGTTCGCGCGCAACATCTCGGGCTACGAAATACCGCTCGGTATCCTGACGGGCCTCATCGGCGCGCCGCTGTTCGGCTACATCCTGATCAAGCAGCGCGACGTGGAATAGGGGGCGTGACCATGGCAGCTCTTCTTGAAGTTAACGATTTGGCATTCCGCTATTCGCGCGAACGGGGCGATGTTTTCAGCGGCGTGACGTTCGAAGTGTGCGCGGGCGAGGTTTTCACGTTGCTCGGTCCCAACGGGGCTGGCAAATCGACGCTGCTCAACTGCATTGCCGGGCTTGCAGCGCCTTCGCAGGGCACGGTCAGCGTCTGCGGTCAGCCGGTGCAGAGTTACTCGACGCGCGAGCTGGCCAAGCACATCGGCTACGTTAGGCAGCACATCAGCGTCACCTACGGCTATTCGGTGCGCGAGTACCTGGTCATGGGCGCCGCGCCGCGCATCGGCATGTTCTCGACGCCAAATCAAGAGGATTACGACCGCGTTGAAGAGGCGATCGTCGATTTGAGCCTGCAGAAGCTGGCGGATCGGACGGTTTCGCATTTGTCGGGCGGCGAGCGCCAGCGTGTGGCTGTCGCGCGCGCCATCGTGCAGAATCCCGAGATCATCCTGTTCGACGAGCCCACGAGCGCACTCGATTACGGCAACCAGATTCGCGTTATGCATACCATGAAGCAGCTGACCGAGCGCGGCTACGCCGTGGTCATGACGACGCACAACCCCGACCAACCCATTCTTCTGGGAGGGAAGGTGGCCATGCTGAACAGCGACGGCACGCTCGCCGTGGGCGATTCCACCACGACGCTTACGAGCGAGCGCCTCTCGCAGCTGTACGGCACCGAGCTTCACCTGGTCTACGTCGACGAAGTCGATCGCATCGCCTGCGTTAGCAGCAAGCTCTGACTTACTGAAAATCTGGGGTACGTCTCGTTTTGCCGGAAATCGTCCGTCCCACCGCGAATGCGCAGGTAAGGGCGCGCATTCGCTTCGTTGCCATAGGGGCGGCAACGGCGGTGCCTCAAAGGCAGCGGAGCGTTTCCGCAGGCGGGGGCGTGACTCCGGC
>CAMPAJ010000290.1 GCA_946631805.1 uncultured Eggerthellaceae bacterium | reverse complement strand
GGCGGGGAGGCAAGCTGCTCGCGATCCATTCGATCAAATCGGCGCGCGAGACCATCGATCTGCTCGAGAGAACGGGCGCGCTTTCCTCGTGCACCTGCATCTTCCATTGGTTCACCGGGCCGTCGGACCAGTTGAAACGCGCAATCGACGCAGGCGCCTTCTTCTCGGTAGGCGCACGCATGTTGAACACCCGCAAGGGGCGCGAATACGTGAAGGCCATCCCGCCGGATCGCGTGCTGTGCGAGACCGACGCCCCAGCCGAGCCCGGGCAAACCGTGCGCGCCCTCGACCTGCACGAAGAACTCGCCCATACGGCAAGCGAAATCACCAACCTGCAGCGAACGCGTCGCTGAGAGCCGGCGATCGGAAGGCGGACAGCCCGCTGATGAGGTTCTGCAACCGCAGACACCGCTCCGTTGCGTTACAATTTGCTCACCGTGTCCACGAACCAGGAGGAACCCATGGCTAAAAAAGCCAAGTTCGACTATTTTGACGCATTCGAGGAGCAGGTCGACATCGCAGCCGAGGAGGCCGACATCCTCATCGAGGCAATCGAGAACTTCACATCGGCCGAGGACCTGCGCGAGACGCTCGCAAAGGCACATGAAGTCGAGCACCGCGGCGATGAGGTGAATCACCAGATCCGCGTGAACGTGGCTGCCGATTTCATCACGCCCATCGAGCGCGCCGACATCTTGGAGCTCGCGCAAGACCTCGACGATGTCACCGACATGATCGAGGGCATCCTGCAGCGCTTCTACATGTTCGACGTGCACTTCATGCACCCGCAAGCCATCGAGTTCGCGCGCATCATCCGCAAATCGCTGAAGGCGCTGCACAAGTCGATGGACACGTTCCGCGAGTTCAAGAAGGTGAAGAAGATCCGCGCGATGGTCGCAGACGTGAACGACCTCGAGGAGCAGGCCGACGACCTGTACGTGGAAGCGATTCGCCAGTTGTACACCGAAGAGGCCGAGAACGCCGTGCGCGTGGAAGTGTGGTCGCGCCTGTTCGACCGCCTGGAGGCAACCGTCGACGCGTGCGAGACCGTCGCCGACACGATGAGCACCATCTTGCTGAAGAACGTGTAGTCGGAAAACTGCCGCTCGTAGGCAACCAATCGTTTGCGGGCAGTGTATTTCAAAAACGACGGGCGCCCCTCGGGGCGCCCGTTTTCATGTTGCGTGCAGGGGCCTGCCGCCCCGGCGGTAAACCGCTAGCGGCCCTTGGCCATCTTGGCGGCGATTTCCTCGGCGCTGAGCTGCGTTTCCTCGAAGATCGCATCGGAATCGAGGTCGAAAGCGGTGTGCAGGGCGCGCACGGCCTCGGCCGCCTGCGCCGAATCGACGACGACCGACAGGCGAATGGGCGACGTCGAGATCGCCAGAATGTTGATGCCCGCATCGCCGAGCGTCGTGAACGCCTTGGCCGCCACGCCCGGCGTCGATTTCATGCCGGTGCCGACCAAACTCACCTTGGCCACGTTCTCGTCGACGGACACCTCGCGCGCCGAGATTTCGGGGACGACGCGGTCGAGCGTTTCGAGCGCGCGCTTCAAGTCGGCCGCAGGGCACGTGAACGAAATGTCGGTGATGCCGTCTTCCGACACGTTCTGAATGATCATATCGGTGTTCACGGCGTTGCCCGCCAGCGCGCTGAACAGCTTCGCAGCCACGCCCGTCGCGTCGGGCACGCCGCGGATGGTCACCTTCACCTCGGACGTATCGTGGGCGATACCGGTGATGACCGCTTCCTCCATCATGTCGCATTCCTCCCTCACGTAGGTGCCTTCCGCGTCGCTGAAAGCCGACCGCGAATGAATGACCACGCCGAACTTGCGCGCGAACTCGACGGCGCGCATTTGCAGCACGCCCGAGCCGGCGCCGGCCATTTCGAGCATGTCATCGTAACTGATTTCGTCGAGCTTGCGGGCCCGCGGACAAATGCGCGGGTCGGCCGAGTACACGCCGTCGACATCGGAGTAGATCTCGCACACGTCGGCCCCGATGCCCCATGCGACCGCCACAGCCGTCGTGTCGGAACCTCCGCGGCCAAGCGTGGTTATGTCGCCGTTCTCGTCGATGCCCTGGAAACCCGCGACCACGGGGATGTAGCCGGCGTCGAGCGCATCCATGATGCGCTTGCTGTCGACGCTCACGATTTTCGCCTTGTTGTGCGTGTTGTCGGTCACGATGCCCGCCTGGCGGCCCGTGAAGCTCATTGCCTGGTAGCCGCGCGCGTCGATGGCCATGGCCAGCAGGCTCATGCTCACCTGCTCGCCCGTCGACAGCAGACGGTCCATCTCGCGCGTGGGCGGGTCGGGGTTCACCGCCGCCGCCAAGCCGAGCAGCTCGTCGGTCGTCTTGCCCATGGCCGACACGACCGCGACGACCTGGTTCCCTTCCTGCTTGCGCGCGACGAGGCGCTTAGCCACGTTGCGTATGCGCTCGGGCGACGCCACCGACGTGCCCCCGAATTTACAAACGATAAGAGCCATGTTCTTCTTTCGGTCGAAACGTTCCCGTTCTTTCCCGCTCAGTGGAATGCGAGCACCCTGCGACGAACGCCGTTCCACATGCCCCGTCGTAGCCCGTGGTGTCGGTTACCTTACACGCGGGGTCGCATTGGCGACGTTGTTGCCCAGACGGTCGTCGTAACCGTCGCCGTCGGCATCGATGAAGTCGTTGCCGAGTCGGTCATCGATACCGTCGCCATCTTCGTCGACGAACCCGTCGCCGATTTGCCCGGTGCTGCTCGTGGCGCCGGCATCGGCGCTGGCGCTGCTGCTGGCTTCTTCTTCGGCATGAGCGGCGGCCTCGCCTGCCACGCCTTCTTCACCGAGCACGACACCGCCTTCGCCGGTGAAGTCCTCGCCGGCCATGAGCGCCCTCATCATTTCCTGGACACCCACCTCGTCGGCGATCACGTACGACACATCCTCGATTATCTCGGTGGTGGCCGGTATGGTCGCCGAGTACAGCGTGACGGGATAATCGTTGTTGTGCCGAATCTG
>CAMPAJ010000289.1 GCA_946631805.1 uncultured Eggerthellaceae bacterium | reverse complement strand
GGCTGCGCGGCGCCGCGCGAAGCAGGGCAAGGATTTCGCTCCCCGCGTCATAACGACCCTCATCGAACACGATGCCGTGCTCCATCCGGCAAAACGGCTCGCCTCCGAAGGGTTCGACGTCGTGTACCTGAAGCCCGACCGCGCGGGTTTTATCCAGCCGCAGGCGCTCGGTCAGGCACTCGACGAACGCACCGTGCTGGTCTCGGTTCAGATGGCCAACAGCGAAGTCGGTTCGGTGCAGCCCATAGCCGAGCTTGCCCGCATGGCCCACGATGCCGGGGCGCTCTTCCATACCGACGCGACGCAGGCGCTCGCGAAGATTCCCGTAGACGTATGCCGGCTCGGCGTAGACGCCGCCTCTTTCTCGGCGCACAAGATCTGCGGCCCCAAGGGCGTGGGGCTTCTGTATCTGAAGGCCCGCACGCCGCTCGAGGCGCTGCTGCTCGGCGGTGGGCAAGAAGGCGGGCACCGCTCCACAACGCAAAACGTTTGCGGCATCGCCGGTTTCGCGGCAGCTTTGCATGCTGCGCTGCCTTCGGTGGAGGCGAAGTCTGCACGCCAACGCGACCTGCGCGATTGGCTGTATGGGCGCCTGCGCGAGCTGCGCGGCGTTCGTCCCACCGTCGACGTCCCGAGCGGCTCGCAGGATTTCCTCCCCAACATCGTGCACGTGCTCGTCTCGGGTTACGAGAGCGAGACGCTCGTCTTGCGCCTGGACATGAAAGGGTTTGGCGTTTCGGGCGGCTCGGCATGCGCTTCGCATTCCCTCGAGCCCAGCCATGTTCTGCGCGCACTTGACGTTCCCGCAGATGACGCGTACGGCGCGCTGCGCATTTCCATCGGCCATCTGACGACGCGTGATGACCTGGAACGCTTCGTCGTGGCGCTCGAGGAGTGCATAAGCGGCTAGCCCATGTTCGCATTACGTGAAGGGAAGGAAAAAAGTTTGGACGCTCCCAAACTTGTGTGCTATAGTTTCTTGGCTAGTTTGGCAAAAGCGGTTTTACCGTTGTGAAGTAATTACTACGGAGTTGATAGCAATGTCTAAGGTTTGTGAAATCTGCGGCAAGAAGCCCGCTGCCGGTCGTAACGTCAGCCACTCGCATCGCGTGACCAATCGTTGGTTCAAGCCCAACATCCAGAAGGTCACCATCCGCGAGAAGAACGGCCACGTTCGCAAGGCAAACATCTGCACGCGCTGCATGAAGGCCGGCAAGGTCGAGCGCGCATAGTTTCCATTCTCAATGGATTGCAAAAGCCCGCTTCGGCGGGCTTTTTCTCGTTGCGCATGCGTAGGCGCAGCATTGTCTTATTGCAGTAGTGCGTTCAAAGCTGGAGATTCTGGTGGCGCAAAAAGCCCTCTTTGCATCAAAAACGGTCCCATCGCCCTTCTAACGGGACGATGGGGCCGTTTAACCTACGCGAGAGCAGGTGATGCGATCCTACTCTATGACGAGCAGGCGCTTGCAGTTGGGGCATCTGCCCAGGGGCGCTTGCGAGCGCAGTTCGATGAGGCGGCCCCCGTCGATCGACGTGCGGCACACGCCGCAGGTGCTCTCTTCGAGTTTGCCGACCGCAACGCCGCCGACGTGCGCTGCGGTTTTGTCGTAGAGCGCCACCAGGTCGTCGGCCATGGCTTCGCGCAGCTCGGCGCGCTTCTCGTTGAGGACCTTGACCTGCTCGATAAGGGCGTTGTCGTCCGACTCGAACGCGGAGCGCAGGCGCGCCTCTTCGGCCGTGGCGGTCGCGATGCCGCCTTCGAGCTGCTCCTGGACGCCTTGTATCTTGAGGAGCTGGTCTTCGACGGCCACCATCTTCAGGGCAAGCTCCTCGCGGTGCTTGGCCGCTCCCGCGAGCTCCTTCGAATGCGATTCGACCTTGCGGTAGTCCGAACCTGCCGCATCGATGAGCTCCTGGGCGCGGTCCTGCTTTTCGGCCAGCGCCCGGTCCTCGTTGCGCAGCGCGGCCATCTCGCCGTCGGCTTTCGCGCGCAAGCCGAGCACCTGGTCGAGCTTGGCCTGGATTTCGTCCTTTTTCTTGCGCAGCCTCATAACCTGGATCCGTTGGGGCAATTCGGCGCGCTGCTTTTTCAATTGCATGATTGTGAGGTCGACTTTCTGCAACTTGAGCAGGTTGTCAAGGTCTTCGTATTCTGCAAACATCTATGTCCCTTTCGCGCCGATCGCCTTTTGGTTTCATTCTACTCCAGAATCGTGCAAACGCGTGGAATCCGGAAGCGTCCAATTGCCGCTTTGGTCCAGAACATGCACGGATTCGGGGGCGATGCCGGCCCGTATGGCCGCTCGGGCCAGAACAGCGGTGAGGGGCAGCTCGCTGGCGTCGTGCCCGAGCTCTATGATGTCGAGCCCCGCTTGCGCCGCTTCGAGCGCCGCATGGTAGCGTATCTCGCCACACACGAGGCAGTCGATATGGGCCTTGATGCACGCTTCCACGACGTTGCCCGCCGACCCGTTTGCGTACACGACGGTTTTGGGCTCGCTGTTCGCCTCGCCCCACACGCGTGGGGCGCGCCCGAAGACCGATGTGCATCGCGCGGCCAGATGCGTGAGCGTGAACGGCGCATCGGCATCGCGCACGGAGCACACGTAGCCGTACCCCTTGTCGGGATTTGCGTCCGATGGCACGAGCATGCGCTGATAATCGAGCTTGAGCATGCCTGTGAACAGCTCGCGGGCCTCGTCGCTCACGTCGAGCGCCGTATGGAAATTCATGAGCGCCACGCCGCTGCTCACCGCTTCCCAGACGGCGATGCCCGCGCTTCCGGCCACGTCGCGCGAAGGCGATATGGCCGCGGGTGGCTCCAGGAACACCGGATGATGGGTCAAGAGCACGTTGGCGCCGAGGGCCGCTGCGGCCTCGATGGCCTGCTTGGTCGGGTCGAGCGCCACGCACACGCCCTCTACGGGCGCGGAGGGGTCGCCGACAAGTAGCCCCGTGCGATCCCAGCTCTCGGCGTCGTCGCGGCTGAACAGCTCGAGCAACGCGCGCTCGAGCAAGCCGA
>CAMPAJ010000288.1 GCA_946631805.1 uncultured Eggerthellaceae bacterium | reverse complement strand
GGCACGTCCCGTGTCGCTGTTTTCGGCTTCCTTAATCAACCTCAACAATCTCGACGCACTCCACGCCGCCATCCCTACATAGGGCCGCCAAACGTCGATCGCACGTTAATAGAGGAGCTGACGCGCGGCGTGCAAGAACGAAGTAGAGCATGTCGTAAACGGGGTGCTTGCGAGAGACTGCTTCGGTCAGGGCTTCCGGGAATAGCTCCTCGTCGGGAACAAACTCGTCAACTTCGTTGAGCACCGCCTTGAATAGGTGAAGGCAGTCTTCTTCGGCGATGTATCCGTGCGTCGCGTATTTCCATGCTGCGTTCGCCGTTTCCGAAACAAAAAGCGACGGAGCTATAATCTTGTCTTCGCCGAGGACCATTTCCTGGAATCTGCTACTTCGTTGTGTTTGACGGGCGATTTCTATGGCGGCGCTGGCATCTATAACGATCACGCTAATCACCTTGCCCAAGGTTGAGTTTCGCGTCCTCGGGACCCGGAACCATTTCTGCGCCGAATGTCATGTGTCCGTGGTTCCCATCTCGATCCTCGCGAACCATTCGAGCTGCATCCTCGAGGGAGGGCTCAGAGCCAATCCATCGGACCACAGACGCCTCTTCAAGAGCCCTTAGGCGACGCTCGCGTCTCGCCTGAATCACATCTTCTGGTTCAATTTGAAGTTTGGTTGCCCAGGGTTTTACGAAACGCGCCCTCTGGGGAGCTTCACGTACGTTTGGCGGAATCTCGATATCGCCATCATTGGCGTTTGCATCATTACCCTGATGCTGCCGTGCCAGTTCGCTCTCGACGCATGCAATAGTTTGCTGAGCGATGCTTCGATGGTTTTGAGCGGCGAATGACTTGAGTTGGGAATACAACTCGTCGGGAAATTCGCGAACTTGCAACGCAGGCACAGTTCCCTCCTAACAACTGTAATATGCATGCATATTACATGCAACAGTTGAGGAGGTCAAGTTGTTGCATGAGGGCGAAGGGCCGAGAACGCTGGTACGAAACTCATCGAAGCATTGCATTACGGTAATGCGGCATTGGAGGTATCCCGTGGATGCAACGTTGAACGTTAGGATGAACGCCTCGCTCAAGGAGCGGGACGACAAAGTATTGCGTGACCACGGCGTGAGCACCTCCACTGCCGTGCGGGCGCTCTGGCAAGAACTGGTTTCCACCAGGGAGTTACCGCTCTTTCTGCAACAAAGCTAACGCCAAACGAATTTCTTAGCGCTCGTGTTTTGAGTCGGTAAATCTTTGATGATTTTGGATTACGCCATCTGCGTCTAGGGCTCTTGCATGCTTCATTCCTTGTTTTGCAAGTTAGGCGAAACATTTCACCCAGTGTTTGCGGCCTCGCGCCTGTTCTCTATCTTGCCAACGCAGTTGCACGTATCCAAGAAATGCCCCAATCGGCCTACGATCAGACCATCGAAAAATACGTCGAGATGAACGTCGCCATCCTTTCCGTGAAGGCAACAGGCGCGCGATGCACATTTGGCTCGATGCGATGTTAAAGGCTGAGCTTGGGAAAGCCGTGGATTGGTCGCAAGTTGACCGGGGGACTACCTGCTCGCTACGGAGCGCAGCCTTGTACGCGACGTCGAGATCAAGCCGCTGCTCAAGCCTACGCTTACCGATTCCGTAGATGATCGCGAGGTGTTCATGAGGGTGTAGACGCCAGCTATGCCTACGAGGGGTATGTTGCTTTTCGCGCCGCGGATCTTTAACCTCCTGCTTCTTCGGCGGTTTCTTCCATCCAATTTCCCAGCCAAGCAATCTCTCGTTCGGTAGATCAAAATCGAGTGTCTTCCCCGCACGCCCCAGGATGAAGCCCTGTTTTGACAGGTGCATTTTACGAGTTGCTAGGAGGCGCGACGGCGCCTCGAATAAGTGTTGAAAAACATCTTCGAGCATGTCGGGGGCTGAGGTGGGATGTCGTGTTCGGCGCGTATCAAATGCCAGTTAAAACGAATCAAATATGACCCGATTGGCTCAAGGGTGGTCAAACCTGATAATGTAGCTTTGTATTAATGGGCACTCTTCACCGTTAGCGACGGGTTGAATTGGCTGCTCGCATGGCTTAAATCGCCCGCCTCTAACATCTCGTGTACGGCATTAATCTTTCGACACCCGAAGAGGTGTTTGCCATGAGCGCAGTGAGCCAGAAGAACGTTGCTATCGAAATCCGCCGGCAGGAGGCCAAGCGGCGTCGCCGTTTTCTGACCTTGCTCGGCTGCATGGTTGTCATCGCCACCGCCGTCGCGCTCATGGTCCCCGCGCTGAGCATGACGCGCGGTGCGCTCGTGTGCGAGATTCCCGAGCACCAGCATTCCGATGCGTGCTACGAGCGGCAGTTGGTGTGCGAGCTCGTGGAGCATGCGCATTCGGATGCGTGCTACGAGGCCGAAGCCACTGCGGAAGACCTCGGGGTCGATGGCTTGGACAACGCCTCCGGCCAAGTTGCTGCCGGCATAGCGACCTCTCATGATGGTGAAAGCAGCGAGCGGGCTGATGGCCAGAACGCTGATGCGCAATTGGGCGAAGACGCCCAATCGAATTCCGCGACGACAGAGCCCGCTCAAGGCGAGCAAGGTGTTGCAGCTGCCATGGCTGACGGCCCTGACGCTCAGGAGGGCAACGGCCAAGGCGCGGCGGCCGAGGCCGACCCTGCTCCCGCGCAGGAGTTCGCAGCGTCGCTCAAAGACGCCGACGGCAACGTCGTGACGGTCGTGAAGGTCAGGGCCCCGCAGGGCGCCCTGCCGGCCAATAGCTTCATGAAGATCGATGGTGTGGTTGCCGATGACGTGCGCGAGCGCGTAGAAGCCGCTCTGCTCGAGGAGCTCGGCGGCAAGGAGGCGCCTTCCATCAGTCGTATCGATGCCGTGGACATCATGTTCTTCGGCGAGGATGGCAAGCAGGTTCAGCCTGCCAAGAAGGTTGAGGTCAGGATCTCCGCGAACGTGATCCGCGAGATGCGGACGCCCCTGGTCCTGCACGTGCGCGAGGTCGACGGCATCGTGAAGGCGA
>CAMPAJ010000287.1 GCA_946631805.1 uncultured Eggerthellaceae bacterium | reverse complement strand
GCGCGAGCGCCGCATGCAGCGCCTCCTTATCGGCCGCATCATCGCGCGCGGCAAGCGCCTCCTGCGCTGCAGGCTCACCAGGCAGGGCGTCTTCGGCAGCACGCTCGATCGGCACCGTGGCAATAGCAGGAACGTCCAGCACCTCGGCGCCGAGCTTGCGCAAGCGCACCGACATCGTCGAGGTAACATCAGCCGGCCTGGTAACCAGCACTTTGCAGCCCTGCAGGGGCAGCTTCTCGCGCCAGGCGAACTGATCGGCCAGCGCGCACACGCCACCGACCACGATGATAGCCGGGGCTTGAATCTTGGCATCGGCGGCAGCCTGCGGGAGCGTCCCGACCGTGGCCACCACGCGGCGCTGCCCCGCGGTCGTGCCTTCCTGCAGCACGGCCGCCGGCGTCTCGGCGCTCATGCCAGCCGCCAACAGGCCCTCCATGATATCGGGGAGCGAACGGACGCCCATCAGGAACACAAGCGTCCCCTTCGTGCGCACGAGCGCCTCGAAATCGATGTCGTAATCGGCGCCTGCACGCTTGTGACCGGTAATGATATGCAACGACGATGTGAAATCGCGATGCGTCACGGGAATGCCGTTGTAAGCCGGCACCGCAATCGCCGACGTGATACCCGGAACGACCTCGAAGGGCACGCCATGCTCGACCAGAAGCTCGATTTCCTCGCCGCCGCGCCCGAACACGAACGGGTCGCCGCCTTTCAGGCGCACGACCTTGTTGCCGGCAAGCGCCTCGTCCAGAAGCACTTGGCTGATCTGTTCTTGCGGCATGGTATGGTTTGCAGCACGTTTTCCCACGTCGATCGTACGCGCCCCATGTGGGACGAGCGCGAGCACGCCATCACCTACCAGTGCGTCGTACACGACGACATCGGCCTGCTGGAGCACGTCGTAGCCCTTGCGCGTGAACAGCCCCGCATCGCCAGGACCGGCGCCTACGAGCCACACTTTACCCATTTCGTTTTCCATACATCGCTCCGTTCCCATTCTGGTTCAAGGGACTAGGCTAGCTTACCGCCAAAAACCCTTCAACGTTCATCGGCAAGCCCGTTCGGCTCATCCCGAGCGTAGCAAAGGGGGCAGTCCCCTTTACCGCAATTCCTTCGCCATTCGCAAACGCCCAATGCCGGCGCCTCTAAACAACCACTCCACAAGTGCAAGCGCACATCAAGGAAGGGCATCGCTTTAGTGAAGTAAAGGGGACAGTCCCCTTTACTTCACTAAAGTGCCGCCGCCGTTTTTGAGGTCGTCGGCCAAATCGTAGGCCAACGCAACAGCATCGGTCGGACTACCGACCGCGCGTCCACGCCGGGCCTGTTGGGTTTCTTCATCGTAGTACAGTCCCATAAGCTCGAGCTGCAAGCCATCAGCCGATATGCGCGCATGCGCCGCGATGGGCGACGAGCAACCGCCATCCAACCGCGTGACGAATGCACGCTCCGCCGAAACAGCCACGCCGACCGCCTCATCTGCAAACCCGTCAAACAACGAGGCATCGGCATCCGTGCGACCCTGGATGGCGAGCACGCCCTGCCCCGCCGAGGGAATGACCTCTTCGGGCTCCAGGTAACGGCCGATGCGGTCGCCCAGCCCCATGCGCTTGAGGCCGGCGGCAGCCAACACGAGCGCGCCGTAACCGCCTTCATCGAGCTTGCGCAGGCGCGTCTGCAGGTTGCCGCGCACGCTGGCAAACGTCGCTTGCGGGAACAGCGCCCGCAACTGCACTTCGCGCCGCCGCGACGACGTGCCGATGGGAAGCGACCAGTCCGGCTCGCTTGCACCATCGGGAAACACCAGCACATCGCGTGGATCTTCGCGCGCCGAGAAGCACACGAGCGGCAGGTCTTCCGGAACCTCCATGGGAAGGTCCTTGCAGCTATGCACCGTGTAATCGCACGCTCGATCGCGCAATGCGATGTCGAGTTCCTTGACGAACAATCCCTTGCCACCGATCTGGTCGAGACGACGATCCAGAATCTTGTCCCCCGTCGTCTTGAACGTGGCCAGGTCGACCTCGCAACCAGGATGTGCCTGCCGCAAGAAATCCATGACCATTTCGCTCTGCCGCACCGCCAACTTGCTATCGCGGCTGCCAACAGTAATCTTCACGTTCGTTCCCTTCGCTTGAAAATGTGTATTTGGGGTCTGACCCCAAATACACATTCTAGATGTCTTCTTCCATCAGCTGCTCGATGCGGGAGCGGAGCTGCCGCACGGCTCGATGGTCCTTGCCGCCAGCGCTCACGCCCACGACCATGTTCTCGTGAACGGCAACGCCTGGGAAATGGAAATCGCATTTGAAGCGGTCGCTGCACACGTTGACCAAGATACCGCGCCGCTTGCACTCGCCCCATACCTCGTCGTTGAGTTCGCGGTTGTTCGTGCATGCGAACACCATGTCAGCCCCGTCGAGCACGCTGGGATCATACGGCTTGCGCACGAGCTCGACTGCGCCATCGATTGCAAAACGCTCCAGTTCGGGCGAGAAATCAGGCGCGTACACGGTTATGTCGCCCACAAACGGGAGCAGCGTGCGCACGCGGCGAAGCGCGATGGTGCCACCACCCACGAATACGGCATGCTTATCGCTTATGTCGAAGAACAGGGGGAACAGGGCTGCCGCCGGCGGGCGCTCGTGGGCCATTGTCTCGCGACGGTGGACCCAATCCCAAAAATCGTCCATGCCAAGCTCGAGCATGCGCTGGGCCTGGGCTATGGCCTGCTTGTTCTCGGTTCCGATTTGAGCGGAGAAGCTATCGATGCCATACCGGCGGCAATGCGGTACATCAGCTATAGCCGGGTCGATGTCGCAGGGAATCGCCAAATCGAACAATACGATGTCGTGGCCTGGGTCGAGCGCTTGTTCGACTTCCGCGCGCGTGAGCGTGTAATGGGGGCTCGTCGTAGCGCTCATGACCACATCGCACTTGTTAAGATACGCAAACCGGTCGCCATACGGAATGCTCGTGCATCCTCGTGGTACCGTGACCGTTCCGTGCGTGTACTGACGCACGGTC
>CAMPAJ010000286.1 GCA_946631805.1 uncultured Eggerthellaceae bacterium | reverse complement strand
GCAAGCCACCATCGCCGCGGCTGAGGATGCCGTGGCCGCGACCGACGCCGCTCTGGCCGATTTCGAGCAGAGGCGCGTCGAGCGTACGGGTGCGACGCTCGCGGGTGCAGCTCAGGAAGTTGCCGACCGCATGGCTCACACGGCGCGCGCCGGTGCCGAACCCAATACGACCGAAGAGCAGGCCGCATCGACGAGCGTGCCCCGCGTCCTCAAATCGCTCGAGAAGGCGGCTGCACCCAGCACCGAATTCCCGCGTGTGGAGTTTACGAAGGAAATGAAGGAAGCGGGTTACACCATCTTGGCGCCGCAGATGGCCCCGTATCACTTCGAGCTGCTCGTGCCCATATTCCAGGCATACGGCTACAACGTGGAGCTTCTGCCTTCCGTCGACCACGGCGCGGTCGACGCCGGCCTCAAATACGTGAACAACGACATCTGCTACCCGTCCATCCTGGTTACGGGCCAGATCATGGAAGCCGTTACCAGCGGGCGCTACGATACCGACAAGCTCGCCGTGCTCATTACGCAAACGGGCGGCGGTTGCCGTGCCACGAATTACATCGCCCTCATCCGCAAGGCGCTCAAGGCGGCGGGGCTGGGTCATATCCCCGTCATCAGCTTGGCGCTCCAAGGACACCTCGACGAGCACAATTCCGGTTGGGATCTGACGCTTCCGATGGTCAAGCAGGCGGTGTATGCGCTTTCGTACGGCGACCTGCTCATGATGGCGCTGTACCGCACGCGTCCGTACGAGGCGGAGCCCGGCGCGGCCCAGCGGCTGTTCGACCACTGGATGGGCGTTTGCAAGCAGCAAGTTCATGCGGGCACGAACCGCCGCGAGTTCGGCAAGACGTGCCGCGCCATCATCGATGACTTCGATACGCTGCCGCTCGTCAACGACGGCAGCAAGCCGCGCGTCGGCGTCGTGGGCGAAATCCTGGTCAAGTTCCATCCCACGGCCAACAACCAGGTCGTCGACGTGATCGAGCGCGAAGGGTGCGAAGCGGTCGTTCCGGGGCTCATCGAGTTCTTCCTGTTCGGCATCGTGGGGCGCATTTTCCAAAAAGACCCGCTCGGACGGTCGACCAAGGGCGCCATCGGCGCGCGCGGTATCCTCAAGCTCTTGGAGACCATGCGCAAGCCCATGCTCGAGGCGCTCGAGAAGTCGGTGCGCTTCGAGGCGCCGACCGACATTTTCACGCTGGGCGATTACGCCGAGGAGATTCTGTCGACCTGCAACTCGATGGGCGAGGGATGGCTGCTCACAGCCGAGATGGTCGAGCTCATCCGCCATGGCACGCCCAACGTGGTGTGCGCGCAGCCGTTCGCGTGCCTGCCCAACCACGTCGTGGGCAAGGCTGTGATCAAGGAGCTGCGCAGGCGTTATCCCATGAGCAATATCGTGGCGGTCGACTACGACCCGGGTGCTTCGGAGGTCAACCAGCTCAACCGCATTAAGCTGATGATTTCGGTTGCGAAGGCGAACTTGGGTTAACGAACCTTAAAGGCTCCGGTTTTCATAGATAATCGGAGCCTATCTTTATGTGTTGCGCACATTGCCAACTCAGGTAGTGTGCAGCGTGGCAGGAACCGCATCTTCGAGGAGTGCAATGTCTGGAAAGCTCGTTATATGCCCCACGCCCTTGGGAAACCTTGGGGACATGACGCTGCGCGCGCTCGATGCGCTGCGCGCGGCCGATGTGGTATGCGCGGAGGATACGCGGGTGACCGGCAAGCTGCTTGCAGCGCTCGGTATCGAGGGAAAGCGCCTCGAGCGGCTCGACGAGAACCTCGTCGGCCAGCGTGCAGGCCAAATCGTCGAGCGCGTGCTGGCCGGAGAGGTCATAGCGTACTGCACCGATGCGGGGATGCCCGGCGTGAGCGATCCGGGCCTGCGGCTCGTGTGCGCCGCACGCATAGCACAGGCGCCGGTCGAGGTGCTGCCCGGTCCCACGGCCGTGGCTACGGCGTACGTGGCGAGCGGATGCGCGAGCAGCGCGTTTTATTTCGGGGGCTTTTTCCCGCGCAAGGACGCAGCGCGCAAGGCGGCGCTCGAAGGGCTAAGGGCGCTGGATGCGGCGCTCATCTTCTACGAAAGCCCCAATCGACTTATCGAGGCCCTGGCTTGCATAGCCGAGGTGTTCCCGTACCGCGAGGTCGCGGTGTGCCGCGAGCTCACGAAGCTTCACGAAGAGGTCGCGCGGGGCGTATCTGGCGACGTAGCCCGGCAGTTTGCAGACCGCGATACGATAAAGGGCGAGATCGTTATCGTCATCGATCCTGCGAGCGATGAGGAATCCGAACAGGCGGCGGCAGCTTCGGCGGTGGATGCTCAAAACCGAGCTGCGGAGCTTCTCGCGCAAGGTTCGCGGCCCAAACAGGTGGCGCGTCTTGTGGCCGACGAGTACGGGATTTCGCGAAACGATGCCTACGACCTGGTGCTGAACCTCAAGAACAGCTAGGGAAGCGCGCCTTCATTTCGCTGACGACGGGGATGAGCCGCGAGAACAGTTCTCCCGACTTATTCTGAGCCTTAAGAACAGCTAGATGGCGTTCATCTGCTCGACGGTTGCCTTGTACCAGAATTCCCAGTTAGGCGGGCAATACGTCTTCGCAGCGCCGACCGAGATTGTGTAACCGTAGCCGCTCGCGAGCGCGGCTACGTGCGCGTCGATGGCCTCTTCCCACGACGACCAGCTGGATTGCCCCCAACCCCAGGCGTTGTAGGGCAGGAAGCAAATGCCGCCTTTGGAGCTCTCGGTATTCGAAATCGCCGGCGACCAGCGCGGGTCAATGCCGTATACCCAGGCAGCGTGGGCGAACGTCTTGCCTTGGCCGTCGAGTGCCGAGCCTGCCAAGTACGCGTCGATGCGGCCCGCCCATTCGTTGACGAACGTTTCCTCGTCCTGGCCCCAGTCGGCCCCGTCATCTACCGGGGGAGTGAACGAGAGGCCCTTGGGAGGAGCGGGGTCCTCGCCTTCGCGCGCGTTGGGGCGGTCAAGTTCGTCAAGCGTCGGCTCGCGGCCGCTGAGCAG
>CAMPAJ010000285.1 GCA_946631805.1 uncultured Eggerthellaceae bacterium | reverse complement strand
CAAGAATCTCCTTCCCCGTCTCGGGGTCTATTTCACGGATGACACTGCGTCGTTTCACCAGGATGTCCGAACCATCTGGATTCCTCCTATAGATGGTATTGCCGCGTTTGTCATGTCCTATTTTTCGGCAACTGCCATGAACACTGGGTAATCGAGTCCGCTTAGCATGGCCGTGTGCTCTTCATCCTCCGAGAGACGGCGCATGAATACCATGGATGTCTGAACGTCGTTGCCAGGCTGGAAGAGGTCTCGGTGCATGTCGACAACGGCAAGCGGCTGCACCTTGGTCAGCAGCCATTGGCGCACATAGGCCAGAGATGGGTTGTTGAGAATGCCGTTGGGGATGACCATCGCCATTCGTCCGCTGCCCGGCTTGAGTAGTTGAATGGCGCGCTCTATGAAGAGAATCTCGGGCGGCTGCGACTTCTGCAGCACAGGCTTGTTCTGCGCGTCACGCCGGATTTCCCAGCGACCACCTTCCTTCTCGTCCCACACGGCGGCAAGATCGTACTGAGAAAGAATAGCCTCATCGTCAATGGGAATCTTCGCCCCGAACGGTGGATTGGATACGATGACGTCAATTCCACCAAGCTTGACTGCCTTGCGAAGCTCAGGTGACCAGCGATGTGGGTTTTCGAGCGTGTTCCCCTGAAACAAGCCTCCCTCTCCGTCATTGTTCATAACCATGTTCATCTTTGCCGTACGCACGAACGCAGGGTTAAGGTCGATGCCTCGGACATTATCGGCGAAATACTCAATACGGCGGCGATACAGCTCGTTGCGCTCTGCGTCGGTACCATTTGCGCGGTCGGCCCACATGTTCCGCTGAGATTCCTCGATGTATTGGATTGCATTATTCATTGCGGCGATGAGGAAACCGCCTGTTCCGCATGAAGGGTCGAGCACGACCTCGTCTGGCATGGGGTCGAGCATCTTCACGGCCATCTTACAGGCGTTGCGAGGAGTGAAAAACTCTCCGCGGTCACCACGAAGATTCGAGCCGACAATCTCCTCATAGGCAACGCCTTTCACGTCCACAGGAGACGAAAGGAGCGAAAAGCCTTGGAGCTGCGTCACTACGTAAGCGACTACCTCGGGACGCAAGTCGATATAGTCGTCTTTGGCATCGAAGATGGTTGGGTATTTCTTAATCACCTTCTGGTCGAAGAGAGCCTGAATGCGCTTCTTTGCAGCTGGCGCAATCGTTGAGTTGCCGCGTTCCTCGGGCGTGGCGTAAAACGAGAGCGTTGCAGAACGTTCGTCCTCGATCTTGGCGAAGATGAGCTTGAGCAGCTCCCAGAACGCCTCGGTTTTCTGTTTGCCCTCGTTTGCGGATATGTAGTTGTGACATCTCCGGAAAGCAAAGAGCAGGTTGTCGCCAGCTGCAGGGCGCAGATCCTTATGGGTAATACGAGCCGACTGGTCGCCCGTCTGCCCGAAACCTGGGATGTCGATGATCTCTTCAAAGGTCCACTCGCCAGAATCGTTCTGGGTCTTCTCGAAGCAGAAGCGGTCAGTACCGTTCGTCCATAGACCATACCGTACATTCAAACAGGCAGCCATATAGGACTTGAGCTGTCCGACGCCGTCTTTCTTGTCGCTTGGCTTAATGTCTGCCCGCTTGGTCTCCACCAAGATATAGGTCGTCTCTTGGGTATGGGGTTTGCCGGTTTCGAAGACTACGATATCGACGCGCTTCTTCGCAGAACCGACCTTGATAGGAAACTCAGGAGCGCAATCCTTGGCCTCGTACTTATACTGCTGGACAAGCGCCTTCTCGATATTTTGACGAACGTATTCTTCAGGAGTGTCGCGCACGAACTTGCCGGTTAGGTAATCTGCTATTTTGCCATCCGGCACAGAACCCGCTGCAACTACGGAAGGTATGTTGTGGCGCCGAACGACTTGCATCCCATCACGACCTTTCTCCCAGCGGGCATCTGCTGTTTGTCCGTCCAGAGAAATGCCCAACGTAACCTGAAAGTAATACGCGCTTGGAAGTCGCCTCGGAAGTCTAGATGACCAAATAATTTCCATAACGACACGACTTGTTCGTAAGCGACGATTCCGCACGCACGTCAATCCGAAAGAACTACTTGCCACTATGCACTCTACCCGAGATAGAAATGCTAGGTGGTGCATTGATGGGACTCTTAAGCCCTTGTTTGGTTACTGTTCACACCCAACATCTTGGGGTCAGCGGGCTAAGCCCGAGGTCGGGCCTCCTTTCTAGATGGCGACGAGAATGGGTGAGGAGCGTTTGCGGCGGCCGTCTGCTACGAGAACAGGCCGCCTTCGCCGGCGAAGGTCGCATGCACCGCCCGGTATGGCTGGATACCGCGCATCTTGGCCGTCTCCACGATGGTCAGGAAGTCGCAGTAGGGCTGCTCTCCGTTGGGGGTCGAGCGGAACCCGCCCGACTGCTTCAGTTTCCCCTTCGACTTGCGAAGCAGCCTCTCCGAGCCGTTGTTCTCGAAGGGGACCGACAGGTCGTGCAGGAACAGGAGGTGCTTGTCGGCGTGCTTCAGCATCCGCCGCGCCAGCGCGATTCCCTCCGGCGGGTACTTCCAGCTGGTCGCGCCGCTCGCTATGTAGCCCTCGAGCGCCGACTCGAGTATCGCCTTGTAGCACGACTCGAACTTGGCGACCACCTCGGGGTCGACTTTCCCGGCCCCGGCCTCCCGGGCCCTCCTCGCCGCCTCGTTCGCGCGTTTGAGCAGGCCTGACATGTCATCAGCCCGCACCTGGCCAGGTTCGTTCTCCGTCACGCCCTTCAGGTATCTGAGTATATGGCAGTTGCATTCGGCGTGCCGCTTGCCGTAGCTGTGGTACGTGGTGTCGTGGTCGCTGACGACGGTCGCGTCCGGCGCGCCCTCGAGCGGCGAGCCCTTGACGCCGGCATGGCCCTTGACGTCGCTGGCGCGGAACACCGCGGCGTCCCCGCCGTGGAACACGTAGACGTAGGAGCGGTGGCCCTCCGATCGGGTGAACGTGGCGTCCGAGCCGATGACGGGCGCGGTGGCGACCGAGTCGAAGGCGG
>CAMPAJ010000284.1 GCA_946631805.1 uncultured Eggerthellaceae bacterium | reverse complement strand
GTCAATGGCATCGACGGCGCGCGCGACGACCTGTTCCAGGGCGCTTACTGGATTTTGTGCCCGGACGAGGCCACGCCTCCCGAGCACATCCCTGCGCTTCATGAGCTCGTCACAGGGTTGGGCGCGCGCATGATCACGATTCCGCGCGATCAGCACGACCGTGCCGTGGCCGTCGTGAGCCACGTGCCGCATTTCGTCGCGTCGTCTCTCGTGGCGCTTGCCATGCGGGCGGCCGATGACCAGCGCTCCATCATGCGCTTGGCGGCTGGCGGGTTCAAGGACACGACGCGCATCGCGGCGGGTTCGCCGAGCTTGTGGTGCGGCATTGCATTCGACAACGCCGACCAGGTCATGACGGGGCTGCGCGACATGCAGGGTATACTCGGCTCGTTTGCCGACGCCCTCGAGGCGGGCGACCGCGAGACGCTCACGCGCATGCTCAAGGAGTCGGCCGATGTGCGCCGCTCGCTTCCCGCGGCATGGGTGCCTTCATCCGAGCGCCTGCTCGAAGTGCGCATTCCCATTTCCAACCATCCCGGCGCCGTGGCGGAGGCGACGGCTATCGCCAGCGAAGCCGGGTGCAACATCCAGTCCATCGAAATCGACCACGTGACCGAGGATCGCGCGTTCCTCTCGATGATCCTCACCGACGAAGGAGACATCGGCCAGCTTTCCGCGAATCTCATCGGAGCTGGCTATGCCGTGTCATTTGCCCCCTTGAACCCGAAGGAGCATATTCATGTGTAGCGAAGCAAACGAACTCCAGGTCATCAATCCGTTGTCGGGGCCATTGGACGGTACGCTCTCGGTACCGGGTGATAAATCGATTTCGCATCGCGCCATCTTGTTCTCGGCCATGGCAGAGGGCACGTCGCGTCTGTTGGGCGTTTTGGACTCGGCCGATGTGCGCGCCTCCATCGACGCCGTGCAGAAGCTCGGCGCTACGGTGACGCTCGAGAAGCAACCCGACGGAAGCTTGGCGGGCGGCGTCGAAGGATGGGGCGCCAAGGGCCCGAAGCAGCCCGACGAACCCATCAACTGCGGGAATTCCGGGACGACGGCGCGCTTGCTCATGGGCGTCCTTGCTCCATGGGATATCGATGTCACCATCGAAGGCGACGAGTCGCTGTCGAAGCGCCCCATGCGCCGCATCACCGCCCCCCTTATGAAGATGGGCGTGACCTTCGATCCCGCCGGCGCCGAGACACTGCCCATCACCGAGCACGGCTGCCGTAACCTCAAGGCTATCACCTACACATCGCCAATGGCGTCTGCGCAGCTCAAAACCGCCGTTTTGCTTGCGGGCATCCGCGCTGACGGCGTGACGGAAATCAACGAGCCGTCTGTTTCGCGCAACCACACCGAGCTCATGCTTCCCGAATACGGCGTCGAGACGACGGCGGGCGAGCGCACGGCGCAGGTGAAGGGGCCCGCGACCATGCATTCGGCCGAGGTCCAAGTTCCGGGCGATCCCTCTTCTGCGGCGTTTATCGTATGCGCCGCGCTCATGAAGCCGGGAAGCGCCGTGCAGATCGAGAACGTGAGCCTCAACACGGCTCGCACGGGATTCCTCATGACGCTCGAGCGCATGGGCGCCGATGTGGCGACGCGCCGCACGGGTTCGGCGGGCAAGGAGCCGTATGGCATCATCTCGGCCTGTTACACGGGCAAGCTTCATGGCTGCGAGATACCAGGTCACAAGATTGCAAGCCTCGTCGACGAGGTGCCGGTGCTCTCGCTCGTAGCGGCACGCGCTCAGGGCATCACGGTGTTCCGCAACGTGCAGGAGCTGCGCGCCAAGGAATCCGACCGTCTGGATGCCATCGTCAAAGGCCTGGCGCTTTTGGGCGTAGACGCATGGACCGAGGGGGACGACTTGTTCATCGAGGGCCAGCCCGATCTGGTCGTGCCCGATGGGTTGGAATTCGATTCCCGCGGAGACCATCGCCTGGCCATGACGTGGGCGCTCGTGGGGTTGACCGGCAACGCTCCCGTAAAGGTGAGCGATTTCGGGAGCGTGAGCGTGAGCTATCCCGAGTTTCTGGAAGACATGCAGAAGCTCAGTCGCTAGCTCATTCGTGGAAACATAGATCAAGCGAACCGCCGCCATTCGCCGACCCCTCAGATAATGGGAGCCGCGCGGGCGGCGGCTCATTCGGAAAGGTTGAATACATGATAGTTGCAATTGACGGCCCGAGCGGGGCGGGGAAATCGAGCGTTTCCGTTGAGGTGGCGCGCGAGCTTGGGTTCTCGTGCTTGGATACGGGCGCAATGTACCGAAGCGTTGCATGGCAGGCCGTGCAGGACGGCATCTCGTTCGACGATGCGGAAAAGCTCGGAAAGATTGCCCAGTCGTACGATATCGCGTTCGCGCACGAGCCGGGCAACCCCAAACCCGTCGGCATTTCGATTGGCGGCGTGGATGTAACATCCGCCATCCGCACGGCCGAAATCGACCGTGCCGTGAGCCCGGTTTCGGCGGTTCCCGCAGTCCGCGAAGCGCTCGTCGCGCAACAGCAGCGCATAGGCAATGCGGGTGATTACGTCGTCGAGGGCCGCGATATCGGCACGGTCGTGTTTCCCCAGGCGGCGCTCAAGGTGTTTCTCACGGCTTCCGATGAGGCGCGGGCGCGCCGTCGCGTGCTCCAGAACGAAGAGCGCGGCGTGGGGTCGACGGACTTCGAAACGGTGCTCGCCGACATCATCCGCCGCGACGAGCTCGATTCCTCGCGTGCCGCTTCTCCGCTCAAGCCCGCTGACGACGCTATCCACATCGATTCGTCCGATATGACGATGCAGCAGGTCATCGACAAGATTTGCGAGCTTGCCAAAGAGCGCATGTAGCGACTCGCGTCTTTGATCGTATGGGGGAGTGCGATTTCGCGTTCATGTGGCGAAAGGATTGCCAATGCCATTAGATATTGGGGCGAAAACGAGCATCGATTTCAAGAAGCCCGGGCTCAAGGATACCGTGCGTTCGATCGTTGGCGGCACGTCTGCGAATCGGCGCGCAGAGCAGGACAAGCCTCGGAAGTTCGAACAGCTCTTCGATTTGC
>CAMPAJ010000283.1 GCA_946631805.1 uncultured Eggerthellaceae bacterium | reverse complement strand
CGTCTTTGCCGCGCAGCTCGCCATGAGCGGTCTCGCCGCCGCCCGGCTGCCAGCTCTTGCGCTTCATGGGGTACTTGATGCGGTCGGCGTTGTACACCTGCTGGCGCAAGCTGCGGCCGCGCAGGCAGCTGCGCTGCTGCGGGCAGTCGAAGCTGTCCTCATGCCAGTCGTCGGTCTTCTGGCGCACGACCACGCCGTCCACGACGTAGCCCATGTTCAGGCACATCTGGTTGCAGTTCTGATGGCAGTGGATAGGCACCCACTCGCCCGCGCCGCTCACGACGTCGGCATCGTGTGCGACCTCGTCGTAACCGGCATGCTCTTCGGCAGCGTGCGCCTTGCCCGCGCTGAACGTGCCCAGAGCTGCCGCCGCTGCCGCAGCCCCTGCGCTCGCGCGAAGGAAATCACGCCTTTTGATGCTCTTGTCCAGTAGAGACATCGGTTTCCTCCCTCTCCTCACCTTGCATTGAAAACCTGGTATCAGGATACGGGGGCATATATTTGATGACTAATGCTTATAATGTAATTCGTACCATGCTTGTAAGGCATGTGTAAAAAGGGTCAGACCCTTTTTACACATTTGACCCTTTTTCACATTCGGGAGGGCCACCATGGAACTTCGCACGCTCAAGTATTTTCTGGTCGTAGCGCAGGAAGGCAACATCACCAACGCCGCCAAACGGCTGCACGTGACCCAACCGACGCTTTCGCGACAACTCGCCGACCTTGAGAAAGACCTGGGCCGGCAGCTGTACACGCGCGGGCACGGGGGCATCGAGCTTACCGCCCACGGCACCATGCTCTACACGTATGCTTCCTCGATAATCGAGCTGGCCGAGAAAGCCGAGGCCGACATCAGGCTCCCAGAGCAAACCGTGAGCGGCCCCGTCCACATTGCCGCAGGCGAAACCGCGCGCGTCGGCATAATCGGGCGGACGATGATCGAGGTGCAAAAACGCTACCCGGGCATTACGCTGAACCTGTATAGCGGCAACTCGGCCGACCTGATGGACGGCCTCGTGCGGGGCCAATACGACTTCTTCCTAGAATGCGAAGTGAAGACGCACGTCGACATGAACACGCTCATATTACCCGAGCGCGACGTGTGGGGCATCGCCACGCGCAAGGACAACCCACTTGCCAAGCTTGAAAGGGTTCGCCCCGATGACCTTGTGGGCCACCCGCTCATCACGTCGCAGCAGGGCATGACGCGCGACCCGCTGCGCACGTGGGCGCGCGACGTCGTCGACCAGATCACCGTTACGGCTACGTATAACCTTCCCCTGAACTGCCGCTACCTCGCCGAAGCGGGCATGGGGTCGATCATCACCTACGGAGACATTTTCGAGAACCTGCCAGACAGCAGCCTGACCTTCATCCCGCTCGAGCCGCCCATCGAATCGACGCAGGGCCTGGTCTGGCGCAAAACGCTTCCCACCCGCCAAGCGCAAGTGTTCCTGGACACCTTGCGCGAGCTGATAGCCGCGAAATAAAGGCAGCGCGAGTTGCAACCTTTGACGCACATTCGCTCACTTTCGGCCGAAATCAACTACAACTATTACCCTTTTACATGTAACCTGTATTCGCACGCGCAAAAGCCTTGGAAAGGAGACCAGCAATGGGCACCATCAAAGTCGGCATCAACGGATTTGGGCGCATCGGACGCGTTATTCTGCGAATCTTGCAGGAGCGCGATACCGACATCGAGGTATGTGCCATCAACATCCACAACGCGGACACCGCCCGTATGGCTTACCAATTTGAATACGACTCGGTTTTCGGCCGTTTCCCCGGTGAGGTCAAAGCCGGCGAGGACTGCATCATCATCAACGGCAAGTCCATCCACGTGTTCTCGGAAGACGATCCGGCCGACATCGACTGGGCAAGCCGTGGCGCCGAGTACATCATCGAGTCCACCGGCAAGTTCAACACCCGCATGGGCTGCATGCGCCACTTCATCGGCGGTGCCAAGAAGGTCGTCATAACCGCTCCGGCCAAGGGCGAGGGCGTCCCCATGTTCGTCATGGGCGTCAACAACGAGACTTATGACCCCGCCAGCATGAACATCATTTCCAACGCCAGCTGCACCACCAACTGCCTGGCTCCGCTTGCCAAGGTCATCAACGACACCTTCGGCATCGAGAAAGCGCTCATGTCGACCATCCACGCCTCGACCTCGAAGCAGAAGCCGGTCGACTCCAACGGCGGCAGGGACTGGCGTACGGGCCGTTCCGTCATCAACAACATCATCCCCTCCACCACCGGCGCCGCCAAGGCCGTGGGCAAGGTCATCCCCGAGCTCAACGGCAAGATGACCGGCATGAGCTTCCGCGTGCCGTCCAACGACGTGTCGGTCGTGGACCTCACCGCCCAGCTGAGCACCGATACCACGTATGAGGAAATCTGCGAGGCCATCCGCGCCGCAGCGGAAGGCCCCATGAAGGGCATCATCGAGTACAACGAGGACGAACTGGTCTCCGGCGACCTGCGCGGCAACTACAACGCCTGCATCTTCGACGCCAAGGCCGGCATCATGCTCGACAGCTCGTTCGTCAAGCTGCTCGCCTGGTACGACAACGAATGGGGTTATTCCAACAAGGTCATCGACCTGGTCATCTACATCGCTGGCCGCGATGCCGAAGCTGCCGCCGAGGCCGAATAGGAACAAACAGGCACACAACGTTTAACGTGTAATGTTTAGCGCTTTGCGCTCGAGCATCGACGCGACTCTGGCCCACGAGGATGGTTTCGTTAATCTACCCTCGTGGGTCGATTGCATTCATTGCGCCTATGCAGGCGAATATCAGGGGGTACCATGCGTTACCGCACATTGGGAAAGACGGGCCTTAAAGTATCGGAAATCGGCTTCGGAGCCGAATGGATCGGCAAGATGGCCGAAACCGATTTGCGCGCAATGGCAAAAGCGGCAGTGGAAGCCGGCGTGAACATCGTAGACTGCTGGATGAGCGACCCGGCCATCCGCAGCGCGCTCGGAAAAGCCATCGAGCCCGAACGCGACCGCTGGATCATTCAGGGTCACATCGGCTCGCCCTGGCAGGACGGCCAGTACGTGCGCACGCGCGATATGAGCGCCGTCGTCCC
>CAMPAJ010000282.1 GCA_946631805.1 uncultured Eggerthellaceae bacterium | reverse complement strand
CGCCCAACAGCGATGCTATGACATCGTACTGGCCGACGAGCGACCGGCTGAGGAGCACGTCGTTGACCAGCTCGTCTTCGCAGATCGTTTCGGTGATGAACGCGACGACGTCGCCCGTTCCCGGCTGCGTGGCGAGCAGCGCCTTCATCTTGACGAAGCGCAGGGTGTCGTCGTTCACGAGGACGCAGAGGGTTTCCTCCACGTCGGAAACGCCCGCTTCGAAGCTTTTGAGCAGGCCCTCGCGTGTGAAGAGCGTCTTTGCGCGAGCGTTGTCGTGCACTGCGGTGAACCGGGAGTTCAGCGACTCGAGTAAATCGGTGTAGCTTTGCCCGTTGTAGTAGGTGGCCAGGACTCCTTTGCTCGCGTACTCTTCGACGGCGTCTTTCGTCAGATTGACGCGGAAGACGGAAAGGCAGTCTTTCGTCAAGTCTTCGATCTCGGTGCGGATTTCCTCGTATAAGGCGTCTGAACGGGCGTTCGATTCCCTGAGCCTGTCGATGACCAGATACATGACGCCGAACACGATGAACACGAACACGCTGCCGCCGAGCAGGATGCTCGCGATGATGAGGTCGGGTTCGCCGAACAGGGCAACCGCAAGGTACCCGATGAGGAACATGACCAGGAGCGCGAGCGGGACCGGCAGGATGTATTTGGTTTTCTCGAGCCCGCTTATGCCGCGCATGCGCTTGACGAAGCCGTAACAGCGTACGATGTTGTACACCATCAAGGCGCTCCCCGCGTAGATCATTGCATAAACCAAAGCGTCCATGGGCTCCTCCAGAGCGGCAATTGGGATATTGCTGCTCATGCAATACGGTTCATATTGTACTGCATATGGAGGAACATGCTCCAATGTGCATTTACACCCCTGGGGTGAAAATGCACATTCTTAAGCAACCTCAGTTTTGAACAGGGCTGATGTTTGGGAAACCGAGATAAACGATATCGGCTAAAGTGGCTTGTCGGAAAGTGCGCGGTGAACCTTTCCTTCGCCCAGCTCGAGCACGCGCACTTCGTCGCCTTCGCGAACGACGCCCGGTTCCACGACCCAGCCGAAGATGCCCTCGCGGGGGAATATGCAATCGCCGGCCAGGTAGTAGATTGCGCAGCGCGTGTGGCAGACCTTGCCGATTTGCGAGACCTCGACCGTTGCGGTGCCGACTTTCAGCAGCGTGCCGAGCGGCATGCCCTTCACGTTAATGCCCTTCGTCGTGATGTTCTCGGCGAAATCGCCGTACCCCACGTCCAGGCCATGCTCACGTGCGACCTGGATGGACTCCTCTGCGAGGAACGAGACCTGGCGGTGCCAGTCGCCTGCGTGGGCGTCTTCGGCGACGCCGTAGTCGCAGACGAGCTCGATTTCGCCCGATTCGGCCGGCTTCTTGCGTGTGCCCTTCTTCGCAGAGGTGTTGACCGACAGCACGACGCCGACGTCGCCCACTTTTGGGGCGGGGCCTTGGTCCGAGACCATGAGCGGGTTGTCTATGCCCAGGTCCTCGGCCAGGGCCTTGGCCGTTTCGTTCTCTTTGATTGTGGGGTTTGCTTTTGCGCAATCGGCATGCTCGTCGCTCATCCGTTGCACCTTTCTCGTTGGCGACGCAACGGCTGCCACCTCGTTGCGCCCGGTGCAAGGACATGATCTCGCGCTCCGCTGCACGACGGATGAACCATGAAGGCACGCGAGTACTACTTGGCTCGCGCTATTGTAGCAGTGCGGCTATATATTTGACAAGAAATTATGCTCTATCTGATACGCCATCGTCGGCAACGCGTCGAACGTGCGCCGGGCGCCTGGGCAGTTCTGGGGTTGCCGTTTGCGTTGGGCTCTTGCCCGTCCGCCCTCCTGGGCGGGGCTGCTGGGAGCAGGGCAGAACTTCCGGCGCTCGTTTTCGGTTTGGCAGAGGGGATGCTCTGAAGCGATGGGCGATCCTTACGCGAAGCTCGGGTCCCAGACGCGGCTTGCATCGATGCCGTCGAGGGTGGCGGCGCCGGTCATGCGCATGGTGTCGGCGAGCTCGGCTTGCAGCTTGGTCACGAGCGCGGCGACGCCTTGCGCCTGCCCGCCGTACACGGCTGTGACGAACGGGCGCGCCATGATGACGGCTCGGGCGCCCAGGGCGAGGGCCTTAAATACGTCCAGGCCGCTGCGGATGCCGCCGTCGACGAGCACGACCAGGTCATCGCCTACTTCGCGCGCGATGGCCGGCAGGACCTCGGCCGTTGCAGGCGTGCCGTCGAGCACGCGCCCGCCGTGGTTCGAAACGACGATGCCCGCGGCTCCCGCTTCGGCGGCCTTCGCCGCAGCTCGCGGCGTCATGACGCCCTTTACGACGAAGGGGACTCCGGCATCCTCGACGATTTCGCGTAGCTCGTCGACCGACTTGCTACCCGCCGGGGGTTGGCGGTTCTGCAGGAAGGGAAGGCCCGCCGCGTCGATGTCCATGGCGATGGCGAACGCGCCGCAATCGCGTGCGAGCTGCATCTTCTGGCGCACCGTCTGCACGTCCCACGGCTTGACGGTCGGAACGCCGATGCCGTTCACGCGCCCGATGACATCGGTTCCGGCCTGCAGGACCGTGGGGTCGACGCCGTCGCCCACGAAGGCGGCGATTCCTGCGTCGGCGCAGGCGGGAACGAGGATGTCGTTGTACTCGGCATCGGTGTAGCGTTCTCCGTAATGCAGCTTGACGGCGCCTACGGGGCCTGCGAACACCGGGAGCGCGAACGAGCGGCCGAACAAGTCGAGCTGCGTGCTCACGGGCTCGTTCTCGTGCAGCGTGTCCATGTTCACGCGGATGTCCTGCCAGGCTGTGTAGTTGCGGATGGCCACATCGCCGCGTCCTTTGGCGCCTGGCCCCGGGATGGCGTTTTTGCATGCGCGGCCATCGCATACGGGGCATGCCTTGCAGGGTCCCATGTTTCCACGTGCCTGCTCGAGGGTTTCTTTCCAATCCATAGCGTTCTCCTAACCTAGCCTGGCAATGGGGGTTATACCCATTGTCAGGCTGAGCGTGTGCTAGCCGATTATGATGTAGTAAAGGGTACAGTCCCCTTTACTACAGAGGCGAGACTCTTCATTATCAGTTTGGGATGCGCTAGCCGATTATGG
>CAMPAJ010000281.1 GCA_946631805.1 uncultured Eggerthellaceae bacterium | reverse complement strand
CCGTAGCCCACGCTCGTCGGAACGGCGATGACCGGGCACGAAACAAGCCCGCCGACAACCGAAGCCAGGGCGCCCTCCATGCCGGCGACGGCCACAATCACACGCGCTTCCGCGAGCTCGTCGTAGTGCGACAGAAGCCGATGCAGGCCTGCCACGCCGACGTCGTAGAGCCTGACCACCCTGTTCCCCAGCATTTCGGCCGTGATGGCCGCCTCTTCCGCCGCGTAGATATCGCTCGTGCCCCCACAGCACACGACGATGCTCCCCAGCCCATCGGGCTCCGGCGCCTCGCCGACCGTAGCCACGCGCGGCAGGTCATAGTACGTGAAAACGGGCAGGTCGGGAATGTCCTCGACCGCATCGTTAGACCGATTAGCGCAACCCTCGCCTGCATCTGAGCCATCGTCTTGAGAAAACGCGGGCGCGAAGCACAACCCTTCCGAAAGCAGGCGCGCAACTTCCTGCGCCGCCTCCTCGTCCAGACGCGTTACGAGAATGCGCTCCTGGCCCGCATCGAGCATGCTCGCGATGATCGTCGCAATCTGGTCGGGCGTCTTGCCCGCACCGTACACAACCTCCGAAACGCCCTGGCGGATCCCGCGATGGTGGTCGACTTTAGCGAACCCCAAATCGGAGTACGGATCAACTTGCAGCTTCCGCGCCGCCTCATCGGTCGACATCACGCCTGCCGCCACATCGGCAAGCAACGACTCGAGCTCGCGTTTCTCCATGTACCAAACCTCCGTTTCGCCAGCATCGGCAATAAAGGCCACCGACCTTCGATGTTTTCTTGGCTATTATACCAACGGACACATCGCGTCACACCCCACCCCCGGCACCCCTATCCAGGAGGACGAGCCAGAGGCCAACGAGAATCGCAGCCACATACTTTCAAAGCTATTTCCCGAATGCGAAAAGCGCAGTCCGAATCTTCCCGAATAAAGCTGGGCAGGCGCGCCCTCGGGGCGACGGGGCGGATAACCGAGGTCGAGTGAAAAGCGCAGGACCGCGCGCTCGATTGTAGTATCATGAGCGCATGAATTATCCTGACTGGTACAGAAACATATCGGCATCGTTTCGCAGCGAGCTGGCAGAGCAAGCCATCATCATTCTCGACAAGGCATTGGTGGCCCTTATTGCCGCCGCCTACATCGCATCTGCCGTAATGCTCTTCGTAATGGGAGACGTCTTGCGCGGTATCAGGTTCCTCGCCATTCCCGCCATTGCATTCGCCCTTGTCTCGTACCTGCGGAACCGCTGGGACGCCCCGCGACCCTACGACCTGTACGACATAGACCCCATCATCCGCAAGGACACACAGGGCAGGTCGCTGCCAAGCCGGCACGTTGCAAGCGCCGTCATCATCGCCTGCGCCCTTGCCTGGGTGCACCTTGACTGGGGTGTGCTCGCATTCGTCGCATGCGCCATAGTTTCGTTCACGCGCATAGTCGGCGGCGTCCACTTCCCACGCGACGTAGCCGCCGCTTGGGGCATATCGTTGGCATGCGGCATCCTCGGCTTCGTCATCATCCCCTCCTAGGCGGAATTAATTCTCGAAAGGCACAGCCATGTCCCAAACATTCACATCCCGCCTCACGTCAACCGACTGGAACGAGGAATGGAAGCAACTTCAGGAAGCCCGCAGCCATGCCGATGAGGCGGCCGTTTGGGATGAAAGGGCTAAGACATACCCCGTAAAGCACGGCTCGCAGGAAGGATATGCCGAAGCGTTCTTGCAACTCGCCGGCATCCTACCCGGCGAGACCGTACTCGATATGGGCTGCGGAACCGGCACGCTCGCAACGCCGCTCGCCCAGGCCGGAAATCACGTCATAGCATGCGATTTCTCTAACGGAATGCTCCAGAAGATGCTCGAAGACCAGGCGATCCTCGGCGTAACGGGCGTCGAGGCCCGCAAGATGAGCTGGGCTGACGACTGGGAAGCGTTCGGGTTGGGGGCCAATTGCGTGGACGTCGCCATCGCCTCGCGCTCCATCGTGACCGACGACCTTCAGGAATCGCTCATGAAGCTCGACTCGGTCGCCCGCAGGCGCGCATGCATCACGCTCCCCTGCGGACCCTCCCCGCGCACAGACGAGCGCCTACTCGCAGTCCTCGGCGTGAACATGCGCGCCGGACGCGACTTCATGTACGCATTCAACATCCTAGCAGCAAACGGAATCAACCCCGAAGTAGCCTACATCACAAGCGTACGCAAAGAAACCTACGCCTCGCCCGAAGAAGCCCTCGCCGACTACACACGCATAGCCGAGGACGCCGTACGCGGATTGATGGACGAACAAGAGCGCAGCACCATCCCAGGTAAGATAAAAGACTGGCTCGCCAGCAACCTCATCCAAGACGAGCAAGGCTTCCACCTAGCCCAAGAGCGCAAAATAACCTGGGCCTTCATAGCCTGGCAACCACTAAGCGCGCAATAAGGCAAGCCGAAGCCAAGCGAAAGACCCACCATCCCAAGCTCGCGGGGCGGCGGGACAGCAAACCAAACCCAAGCAATCAACTACTCAAACGAGCGAAACTCCTGAACGTAATGCTTGATTATGGCCGCAGACGTAGGCGTGCACAATTCCCCTTCGAGCTTTTCCTCGCATGTGGGAATCCCCTGTGCGAGGATGGCCGCCGTGGCAGGCGCGGGAACGTCCATGAGCCCATGGGCGCATTCAATCTGGCCCGATCCGGTTTGCACGGGGGTGGCCATAATGTAGTCGGGATGCAGCTCCTCGATGGCCAGGCACGTGGCCAGCGTCTGCAGGATCGCCTCGCCATTGCCGACCTCGTGGAAGTGCGTCGCATCGACTTCGCAGCCATGCACCTGCGCTTCGGCCTGCGCGAGTATCTCGTACACGGCGCTCAAATGCTCCCTGACCGACTGGGAGATGGCAAGGCTGGCTATGGTTTCGCGCACCTCGACGATCCCGTGATGGTGGCGCTTTGGCACACCTGCGCGCATGGCATCCGCGGTAACGGCCGACCAACCCGACTCGCCGAGCTTTTCGCGCAGCTGATCTGCTATGGCCTTACGCGTTGCTGCCTTCGTGAAATCAAAATACAGTTGCATGGCATTTCCCTTTCGCTCGCCCGGAGGCGATATGGCTTTTAAC
>CAMPAJ010000280.1 GCA_946631805.1 uncultured Eggerthellaceae bacterium | reverse complement strand
GGGAAAAGATGTGGGCCATCGCCGACGACGTCGACGACCAGGCGGCCATCGACGCGAAGGCGGCCGAGATCCTGGACACGTTCGAGGTCGAGGGCGGCGCCGACGTGCATGACGAGTCCATCCAGGAGATGGCGCGTTACGTGGTGGCCTTCGAGCAATGGGTCAAAGACGAGCACCTAGGGCTCGTCGCTTCCCATTACGACGGTTTCGCGCAGGGCAAGGCGGGCGTGCTCGACTCGATGCTCATCCCTGCGTTCAGCATGCTCATCAAGCAAGGTACCGCTTGCGCGGTCGAGGGCGACATGAAGGTCGCCATGGCCATGAGCATCCTCAAGACCATCAGCGGCACCGGCCAGCTGTCCGAGATGTATTCCATCGACTTCGACGAGGACATCTGCATCATCGGGCACAGCGGTTCGGGCGATGCCGACATCAGCCAGGCCCATAAGCCCACCATGAAGATCGTGCCCGTGTTCCACGGCAAGACGGGCGGCGGCTACCTCCCCCAATTCTACCCGCCGGTTGGCGATATCACGTTCCTGGGCATCACGCAAGACAAGGACGGCAACTTCAAGTTCGTCGTCGCCGAAGGCGAGAACGTCGACGGCCCCATCTTCATGTTCGGAGATACGAACATGCGCATGCGCTTCAGCTGCGGTGCCCGCGAGTTCTGCAACCGCTGGAGCGAGGCTGGCCCGACGCACCACATGGCAGCAGCCGTGGGACGTCACATCGATACCATCATGAAGATCGCCAAGATCTTCAACGTGCCGGTAGACGTCATCTGCCGTTAAATGCGTATTTGGGGTCAGACCCCAAATACACATCTTCAAGATGCTGGGCATACGTGGTGAGGAAAGGGAAAACGCCATGACAAACGCGCGCTACTATTTGGCCATCGACATCGGCGCGTCGAGCGGGCGGCATGTGCTGGGGCATGTCGAGAACGGAACGATCGTGCTCGAGGAAGTGCATCGTTTCGATAATATCCAGCAGCGCCTTCGCGGGCATGACTGCTGGGATATCGACATGCTGTGGAAGAACGTCCTGGCGGGCATCGAGCGCTGCCGCGAGCTGGGCAAGATTCCCGTATCGCTCGGCATCGACACGTGGGGCGTCGACTTCGTCCTGCTCGACGGCGAGGGCAAGCGCGTGGGCGACGCCGTGGCGTATCGCGACGAGCGCACGCGTTCGGTCGTCGATGCGGTGCTCCAAAAGGTAGATCCGTCGCTGCTCTACGAGAAAACGGGCATCCAACATCAGGAATTCAACACGATTTACCAGCTCGCCGCACTTGCGCAGGAGCATCCCGAGGAGCTGGCGCAGGCCGAGCGATTCCTCATGATTCCCGAATACCTGAACTACCTGCTCACGGGAAAGGCCGTCAACGAGTACACGAACGCTACGACGACGGGCCTGCTCAACGCGCGTACCCTGCAGTGGGATTCCGACGTGCTCGAAGCCCTCGGGATTCCCCAGAAGCTCTTTGCCTCCGTCATGATGCCGGGTGCTAGCTTGGGCGGCTTCACCGATGCCGTCAAGCAGCTCGTCGGCTTCGACTGCGAGGTCGTGCTGCCGGCGACGCACGATACGGGCTCTGCGTTTTTGGCCGTGCCCGCGCAAGACGATGATGCCGTGTACCTATCGAGCGGCACGTGGAGCCTTCTGGGCGTCGAGAACAAGGAGCCCATCACCACGCCGGAAAGCCGAGAGGCCAACTTCACGAACGAAGGCGGCTACCAGAAGCGCTACCGCTACCTCAAGAACATCATGGGCTTGTGGATGATCCAGTCCATACGGCGCGAGCTCAACGGCGTCGATTACGTCGAAGGCAAGGGGGCTGGCCGCGAGCGCGCCGAGCGCACCGTCGGCTTTGGCGAGCTGGCCGACCTTGCCCGCGCCGACGAGCGAGATGCCCAGGGCGCCCCGGCTCCGCGGGTCAACGTCAACGACGAGCGCTTCCTCTCTCCCGAAAGCATGATCGAAGAGGTAAAGCAAGCTTGTCGCGACACGAGCCAGCCGGTGCCCGAGACGACGGGCGCCATCATGCGCTGCGTGTACGAAAGCCTTACGGCCTGCTATGCTGATGCCATCGCCGAGCTGTCGCGCCTTACCGGCAAAACGTACACGAGCATCAACGTGGTGGGCGGCGGTTGCCAGGATGCGTATCTGAACGAGATGACTGCACGGGCGTGCGGCCTTCCCGTATATGCCGGCCCCATCGAGGGCACGAGCTTGGGTAACTTGATCGTTCAGATGATCCAAGGCCGGGAGTTCGCCGATTTGCAGGAAGCGCGTGCTGCGATACGCGCCTCGTTCGACGTGAAGGAGCACATGCCCAACTAATGCAATTGCAGCGGGTTGCACGCAGCCCACTCGAGAAAGACGACGAGGCCGGATGGTTCAGTCGGGAAGCGAGCGCATGCGAGCAAGCCCAGCTTGCCGGAAAGAGCCGGGAGGGGACTACACAGTTTCAGCCCAATGAACGAAACGGAGGAAAACGTGGACGTATTCAATAGCGCGCAAGACATGCTCGGTAAGGGCGTCTCTGCGGTCAAGGGAGCGGTTTCGGGCGTTGCCGTCGAGAACCAGCCTTTCATGCAGGGGTTCATCCGCCTGTGCACCGACGGCTGGCTGCAGGGATGGCACGAGCGCAACGGCGGAAATCTGACCTACCGCATGACCGAGAAAGAGGTTGAGGCGTGCCGCCCGTTTTTCTACGACAATCCCAGCAGCTGGGTGAGCATGGGCGTTCAGGCCGACAATTTGCGCGGCGCGTACTTCGCCACGACCGGATCGGGTCGCTACATGCGCAACGTCCAGCTCGACCCCGCATACAACGTGGGCATCGTCGAGATCAACGAGGCCGGCGATTCGTGGCGCATCGTGTGGGGCCTGAAGGATGGCGGCAAGCCCACGAGCGAGTTTCCCAGCCACTTCATGAACCACAGCGTGCGCACGGCGGCGACGGATGGTGCCTGCCGCGTGATTTACCACGCCCATCCCGATAACGTTATCGCGTTGACGAAAGTCATGCCGCTCGACGCGCGCGAGATCACCCGAGCGCTCTGGAAAGCCATGACGGAATGCATCGTCGTGTTCCCCATGGGCGTGGGCGTGGTTCCCTGG
>CAMPAJ010000279.1 GCA_946631805.1 uncultured Eggerthellaceae bacterium | reverse complement strand
GGCCGGGGCCCATGCGCCGCTCCAATCGGGGACGATGAACCGAAGTAGACTGTTTTGAAAGGCAGCGTGATTGTATGGGGGCTCTGAGTCGGATGAAGAACACTGTTGCAACCTTAGCCTTACTGTTTGCGGCGCTGTTCACGTGCGTTGCGCTTGCGGGTTGTATAAACATTACCGTGAATGTGCCGCCTTCGTCGGAGTCGGCTTCTTCATCGCAGGCGGCTAGTAGCTCGGAAAATGATGCGGATAGTTCGGGTTATTCGACTGAAGCTAGTTCTGCGGAACAAGGGGCTTCCAGTTCGTCTTCGTATAGCGGAAATGCGGCTTCTTATGGTTCGAATTCCTCGGGTTCTTCGGAGGATGACGGAAACTGGTCGAGTAGCCAGGGAGCTTCGAATCAGGTTGATTCGTTTGAAGTGGATGTTCCTGAAGACGATGATTCTTATGCCGAGAAGCATAAGAGCGGGTCAGAATACGTTGCGCCGGATATTACGGTCCAGAAGGATGGGCAGTATACCGATAAGGATTCGGTGGCGCTCTACATTCATTTGTATGGCACGGTTCCTTCCAATTACATTAGCAAGACGAAAGCCCGTAAGGAGGGCTGGGTTAATACGAAGGGGAATCTTTGGGATGTGTGCCCTGGCATGAGCATTGGGGGCGGGGGATTCTACAACGATGACAACACGATGCCCGACGCTCCTGGGCGCGAATGGTTCGAATGCGATATAGATTATGAAGGCGGTTTTAGAAACGCCAAGCGTTTGGTATATTCGAACGACGGGCTCATCTACTATACCGACGACCATTACAAGACGTTCCAGAGGCTGTACTAGCCTTGGCGCAAATCCGTTGATCCCTGCAGGTATTCGAACTGCAGTGGTAGTTGAAAAGGACACGAGCATGGAAGACGTATACGTCAGGAGCGTGCGCATTATCGGTGCACGCTGCACGAGCCAAGAGCAGCTTCACGAGTACTTGCAGCGAAAGCTCGATTTTCCCGATTACTATGGCGGGAACCTCTCTGCATTGGCCGATTGCCTTTCGGAAGCGGGGGAGCCCCTGAGCATCACGATTTGCTTGAACGAGGATGACCTTGAGCCGGGCATGCAGGCATACATGCTCAGGTTCGCTCAGGTTTGTGCGCGCGAGGCGCTTGCTAACCGCAATGTTTCGTTCAAAATCGAGCACTGGTAGGTCTAAGGATCGCTGTGCACGGCCATGGAGGTACCGAAGATAAAGGAGGAAGCGTGGCTGGTTCGGTAACGCTCAAAACCGTCGTCATGGACGAGCAGGGCATTGAACGCTCGCTCACCCGTATGGCGCATGAAATCATCGAAAAGAACAAGGGCGCAGCGAATCTCGCAATCGTGGGAATCGTGACCCGTGGTGATTTGCTTGCTAAACGTCTGGCCGACAAGGTTTCCGAAATCGAAGGAGTCGATGTACCGCTCGGACGGCTCGACATAAGCTTTTACCGGGATGACTTTGCCTTGTACGTGTCGCCCGAGGTTTTGTCGACCGACATCATGTTCGATATAGACGGTCTAGACGTAATACTCGTCGACGACGTGCTCTACACCGGGCGTACGGTGCGAGCGGCGCTCGACGCTCTGATGGACATCGGGCGGCCCGAATCGGTGCAGCTTGCCGTCTTGATCGACAGGGGGCATAGGCAGTTGCCGATCCATGCCGATTTCGTTGGCCAGGTCGTGCCGTCGTCGAAGAACGAGAGCGTGCGCCTGTTCCTGGAAGAGACGGACGGTAAATCGGAAGTCGAGATATTGGCAATCGAAGATGGCAAGCGCGCCGGCTCGGCGCCCTTGGGAGGGGAGTAGCATGGCATTTGCCCACAAGCATCTCATCGATATCCGCGAGTATTCTGCCGACGATATCACCTTGCTGCTCGATACAGCCGAGCGTTTCCGCGCCATAAACGAGCGTCGAATCAAAAAAGTTCCGGTGCTCAAAGGCTACACGGTCGTCAACATGTTCAACGAGCCCTCCACGCGCACGCGCAGCTCTTTCGAAATTGCTGAGAAACGCCTGAGCTGCGATACCCTCAATTTCGGCGGGAGCTCAACGAGCACGGTAAAGGGCGAAAGCCTCGACGACACGGTCGAAACGCTCTGCTCGTACAAGATCGACATGATCATCGTCCGCGACAAGCACGCCGGCGTGCCGCACAAAGTCGCCCAGAAATCAGGCGTGAGCGTCATCGACGCCGGCGACGGCAAGCACCAGCATCCCACGCAGGCGCTGCTCGACCTCTTCACGATCCGCGAGCACAAGGGCACCATCGAGGGGCTCAATGTCGGCATCGTGGGCGACATCAGCCATTCGCGCGTGTGCGGCTCGCTCGTACCCGCGCTCAAGACGATGGGCGCCCGCGTGACGCTCATCGCGCCGGGAACGCTGCTCCCACCCGCGCCTGAGGCGCTCGGCGCCGATGCCGTCACGAGCAACTTGGACGAAGTCCTGCCCGAGCTCGACGTCGTGTACATGCTGCGCATCCAGCAGGAGCGCCTCGAGGGCGCGCCGTTCCCGAGCTTGCGCGAGTACAGCGCCTTGTTCGGCCTCGATAGGCGCCGCGACGCGCTCATGCGGCCCGATGCGATCGTCTGCCATCCCGGGCCCATCAACCGGGGCGTCGAGCTCGATGCGTTCATGGCGGACCACCCAACGCGCTCGGTCATCCTCGACCAGGTATACGCCGGCGTCCTCGTACGCATGGCGGCCTTGTACCTGCTGCTCGGCGGGGGAGCAGCGCTGGAATAACCCACGACCTCGACCCAACTGGCAACCAAACTGACCGAGTAGGAGTAACACATAATGGCATTGCTTCTTAAGAACGCCCACGTAATCGACCCGCAAGTCGGCTTGAACGAAACCTGCGAGATCCTCATACGCGACGGCAAGATCGTCGAAGTGGGGCACGACCTGCACATGCCCAAGGGCGTCGAACGAGACCTCGGCGGCAAGATCGTCGTTCCTGGGCTCGTCGACATCCACGTGCACCTGCGCGACCCCGGTCAGGAGTACAAGGAAGATATAGAAAGCGGAACGCGCGCTGCAGCGCACGGCGGCTTCACCGACGTTTGCTGCATGCCCAACAACAACCCCGTCATCGACACGGGCGCCGTCGGTGAA
>CAMPAJ010000278.1 GCA_946631805.1 uncultured Eggerthellaceae bacterium | reverse complement strand
GTGGAGCGCGCGGCGTCAGCGCTGCCCGCAACATCGGCACTACCCGAGCTTTCGCCCCAGTTGCCGCGATCGCCACGGGGCCCCATGCCGCCATGCCCGTGACCGCCGCCTTGCGGGGCCTGACCGCTCGGCATCTCGCCATTTGGCACCTGGCCGCCCTGGCCGCCCTGGCCGCCCATGCCGCCCATTCCTCCACCATGGCCGCCCATCATCTGGTTGGTCATCTCGGTCACCTGCTCGCCGTTGACGGTAACGGTGCCGCCGTTGATCTGACCCTGGTTGTCGAAGTCGAACGCAGACTGCGCCGTGATATCAATCGTGCCGCCGTTGATGACAATGTTTCCGTTGGCATCGAACGCATCGGTGTCGCCCTGGCCCATGTTGACGATAATGGCGCCGCCGTCAACCTGGATAAGCGGGCTATAAGCGGTTGATTTGCTCGTTGCGTTGATGCCGTCATCAGTAGCGTTGATACCGATCGTACCGTCGACGATGCGCACTTCGGTACCTTCGATGCCTTCGGCCGCATCGATGGTGAACGTACCGCCTTCGATCTGAACGATTGCATCACCCTCGATGCCATCGCTGTCGGCCTTAATGGTAAACGTGCCACCCTTGATGTATACGTAACCAAGCGTTTGGTCATCGGAGTTTTCGGCGTGAATGCCGTCCTTGGTTGCCGTCAGCTCGAACGTGCCGTCAGCGATGCGCACCGAATCCTTGCCCTGAATGGCATGGTTTCCGGCTGTGATCTTGTACGTACCGCCCGTGATCTTGACGTCGTCCTTGCCAACGATCCCATTGTTGGATGAATTGATGGTCAGCGTGCCCTTGCCGTTAAGCGTAATGTCATCCTTGCTGAAGATGACGCCGTCGACGTTGGAACTCGTATCGGTCGTGGCGAACGTGCCCGTAACCGCAAGCTCGTTCGTGGATCCATCGGAAGTCGTAACGAACACCTTGTCGGCCGATAAAACGTAGATGGCAGGCGCATCGGTGTTCATGATGGTAAGACCGTCAAGCACGAGCTGCACCTTTGCCGCGTCGTCGGCTTCAACTGTAATGGTCACGTTTTCTGCCGTGCCGCTGAGCACGTACACGCCCTCTTCGGTAATGCTCACGTTCTCGCCACTCTTGACGGTGATGGACTTGGCATCGGATGTGTTGGCCTCCTGCTCCAGGTCGCGGTCAGAGAACATGTCGGACGTATCGAGCGCCGAGCCAGAAGCCGAAGCCGACGTCGTCGAAGCCGAGGCTGCCGAACCCGACGCCGCGCCCGCGCCGTCCGATGCGCCAGAGCTCGAGTCGGCTTGTGCGCTTTCAGATGCGTTAGACAAATCGTTCGAAACCTGCGAGGTTTCAGCTTGATCAGACACGCTAACCGACTCAATGGACGCCGCTGCGGCCGATGCGGAAACCGCGCTTTCGGAGCTTGCCTGCGATGTCGAGGCGCACCCCGTAAACACCCCCGTGGTCAGGGCCGCGCAAATCATAATGGACAATGCTAGTTTTCTCATTTCCTGAATCTCCTTTCAGGTAGTTCGTCTTTGTTAGCATGCATTATGACCATGCAATCTGAACTCACCCTGAAACAGAGGTTCAAAAAGGGGCAAGCTTCAGCTTGCCCCGCGCATATTCCTAGAACTATTTTCTGAACGCGCTATGCGCGCGACGGCGTCGACACCGCAATATCAATCATGCGCTTGATGCGGCCAAGCGACGCATTGGAGGGATGGAAGCACCCCGGCGCCAGAATGAAGCCCGGACCGTCCAGTGCCTCGACGACCTCGTGGCATTCGCGATCCCACTCCACATCGGTGCCAAATACCGTGTTCCAAGGCGTCACCGCGCCCATGAGGGCCACGTCGTTTCCGTAGCGCTCGCGCGTTTCGGCCAGCGAATCGCACCCGTCTGCGGGATGGAAGAACGATATGACTTCGGGCTGCGCCGACTCCATAAGCAAATCGAAATACGCGCCGCCCTGGCAGGTGTGGGTAAGGTTCATGCCGCCCCTGTCGCGCACGCGCTGCGCAAGGTCGGCAAGGCATTCGTATTCCGTTTGGCGCCACTGTTCGCGCGTCATCTGCGTTGAACAGGCGAAGTACTCATCCCAAAGGATGCCGTCAATGCCCGTGGCCATGAGCATGTCGACGAACTGCGCAAGCGTCTTCGATATGTTTTGAGCGGCTCGGCGGATCTCCTCGGCCTGCTCGGCGGCATCGCGAACGAGCTTCGTCTGACCCCGCAGCATCGACAACGTCGAGAGCGGGCCCATGACATAGGCGAAAACGGGCTTTTCGGCTCCGAGCTCGTCAACGATGGTCTTGCATGCCTCGCAAAGCATCGTCATACGCTCGCATGCGCCTGCGTCGACCGGCTGCACGGTTGCGTAATCGTCGGCGGATTTCAGGAGCATGCGCGAGTAGTCGGGGCGACCCGGGTTGTTGCGCTTGAACAGGATGGGCTGGCCCCACGCACTTGCCTCGACCGTGAAATCGACGGCCACGACTATGCAATCTTCTTCGGGGTAGATCTTGGCCATCTCGATGTAGCTCTTCGCGACGAGCTCGGGGTTGTGCGACCACTCGGGGAACGTGGCCCCCACGAGCACACGGTTGGAGCCGGCCACAAATGGATGCACCGGAATTCGATCGACAGGCTCGTGCGCAACTGCTGCAAAGAACCGCTCGCGCGAGGTCATATGCGTAACGATTTGAGGCTTTGCGGCTTCAGCAGCAGCCGTCTTTTCTTCGTCGATGGAGCTCGCATAGAAATCATGCGCCGCAGCAAAAAACGCCTCGATATTCTCCCAAGGTGAAAGCTGGGGAATATCGCAGCCGCTCGAAATGACGAAGTTGGGATACTGTGAGCACTTCTGCAGCAATTCGGCCGTTGCGGCATATATGGCCTCGGGCGTGCCATGGCAGAAAAGGGCGGCGGGATCGATGTTCCCAAACGCAATACGATCAGCCGGGATATGCGGCATCATTTCGGCCATGTCGATGGCGTTGCCCAGATGGAAAGCCGCTGCACCCGTCTCGACGATGCTGTCGATGGTGTGCGAAACACTCGAACCGCAGTTATGAAGGATGACGATGAACTCATCGTCTTGAACCGCGTCGACGATGCGCTTGACGTACGGGTTCGAGAACTCTTCGGTC
>CAMPAJ010000277.1 GCA_946631805.1 uncultured Eggerthellaceae bacterium | reverse complement strand
TTTTGCTCGTCGTAACGCTGCGCCAGCTCGATCGGGTCGCCCGCGTCGCGCAGGTTGACGAAATTCACGCCCTTGACCACGCGGCCGTCGGTGACGTCCATGCAGGGTATTACTCGTTTGGTCAGCATCGAGGCCTCCTCGGTCGTTGGTGCTGGTTGATGATGCTTTGCGTTCGGGTTCTTTCGCCCTCGGGCTTTGCCTCCGTGCTTTCCTTCGGGCCTTCCTTCGGGCTCTGCCTCTGGGTTCATTCGCCTTCAAGCGCTGTTGCCTTCGGTTTCCCCCGTTTTCTTCCGCTCTAGTTTACGCGAACATGCACGTGCGCGCATGCGGTGCCGGATGGCTTCCCACCATGTTCACATGCGAACGGCGCTTGGGCTCATGCGAATGCCGGCCAATCAAAAGCAAAGGGCCCTGCGATCATGGTGAATCGCAGGGCCCTTTTATCGGTTAGCGTGTTTCCCAAGCCATTCAGCGGTAGGATCCACACGCCTGTATGCATCCTACGGCTCGGCTTACGCCAACTCGCTGGCTTGCGCCAACTCGCTGGCTCGTGCCAATTCGCTACGCTGCGGCAGCGGACTTGCTCGGCACTTCGGCCTCGGCCTCGACCTTGTAGGACTTGTCGCCCGCCCACTCGGCGAAACCAGCGGTGTAGACCTTCACGTTCGTGTAGCCAAGATCGCTCAGGAGCTCGGCGACGTTCGCGCCGCGCACGCCACCGGTGCAGTAGGTGATGATCAGGGCGTCTTTATCGGTCACGCCAGCCTTGGTCAGGATGTCGGTGATTTCTTCCTGGGTCTTAACCGTGCCATCACGGTTGAAGAGGTCGACGTTCGGCACGCTCACCGCATTGGGGATGCGGCCCATGCGGCTTTCGAAGATGACCATTTCGCCCTCGTATTCGGGGGTCATGCGGGCGTCAACGATAACGGCATCGTTCAGGTGCTCCTTCACGAATGCGCCGTCGACCTGCTCGATCGGGTCGGCGTCTTCGACAGCAGCAGCCTTGACGGGCTCGCCGTTAACGACCGTGCCGTCCTCGGTGGCCTGGCCAGAGCCAACCCACTTGCGCCAACCACCGTCAAGGACCTTGACGTCCTGGATGCCGGCTTCGCGCAGCGTCCACATCATGCGGCCGTCCTCGCCCCAGCCAGACGCGACATCGGTGTAGGTGACGACGGGCTTGGAGCCGTCGATGCCGACCTTCGCGGCCGCCTCGGCGATAGTTGCAGGATCCTGGAGCTCGGCCCAACCGGCCTCGCCAACCTGCTTGTCGGCCGTATGCGAAGTCGCCTGCCACGTCAGGTTGACCGCGCCGGGAATGTGCGACGCACCGTACGACTCGGCGTCGCGGGCATCGACCACGACAACGTTATCGAGGTTGCTTGCCAGCCAGTCGGCGGAAACGTACATGCCACCATTGTCGACGAGCGACGTGCCCGCCTGGGTGTCAGCCGCTGCGCTCGCGGACGCTTCGGTGCTTGCTGCTGCGCTTGCGGATGCCTCGGCGCTCGCGGACGCGCCGCCCGATGCCGATGCGCTTGCGCTGGTCTGGCCGCTGCTGCAACCAGCAATCGCCATGCTCATGACGACTGCCAACGCTACGGCGAATAGCGATTGATACTTCTTTGCCATTATTGTCTTTCCCTTCTACTTGTACTTGGCATTACACGCTTATGCCAAGTACATGATTATATCTATTAGATGCTAATATCGCAATTTAGATATTGATTAATAACTGCTACTTGCGTGTAGCGTATTGGATATTTTGGGGACCGATGTTTAGGGACTGTTTTGGGGGATAGACCGGGCAGCGGTGCATGCTGCAAGAACGACTTGCATCGGGTGAAACCAAGTTTCTGGAGATGGGGGGGACGCCATGCGTCCGCGAAGGAAGGGACTACCTGCTGCTTTGCTTGGGTCGCTATTTATGTTGCTGGGGTCGTTATTCTTTGTTGGGACCGCTATTCATATTGCTGGGGTCGTTTTTTTACTGGGGTCGCTATTTATATTGGCCCCTAGATTGATCCCCGCGGCCTGGGGAACTTAGGTTTGCGTAAAAAATAGCCCTTGCAAATGACAAAAATCAACGAAGTTAACGTCTCTTCGGCCTTCAATCGACTCGAGTCAACCTGTATATTTGCATATGCCCAGTTCGCAAAATAGCCTGGATTCTTACCTCGACGCTCGACTCATGCGTTTGAGCCCTTTTTTGCTCTGTAGACGTTAACTTCGTTGATTTTTGTCATTCAGGAGGGAAAAAATACGCAAACCGTGGAAGGCGCCCCTTTACTCCCAAATGTTGCGCCCCTATCAGCTTTATATTGGTTGGCTGCTTTGTCTGTTTTGTTGGAATTTATGATCGCCGGCCGCTGCACGCATCGGCCACCAGTCTGCCAGCTGCCAGCCGACTGGCAGCTTTGCCTGCTGCCATCAGTTTGCCGGCGGCTATGCCCGCTTGCAGGCTTCGATGGCCTCGCGCAGGGGCAACGTGCCCTCGTAGATAGCGCGACCGGTAATGATGCCTTCGATGCTGACCGCAATAGGAGCGAGTCGCGCGATGTCATCCATGCTGGCCACGCCGCCGCTCGCAATGACGGGATGGCCGAACGCGGCAGCCATGCGCTCGTAGGCCTCGCGCTCGATGCCGGTCTGCATGCCGTCGCGGGCGATGTCGGTGTACACGAGGTGACGGTATCCGAACTGCGACATGCTCGCGGCGAGCTCGGTTGCGGCTACGCCGGAGCCTTCGCGCCAACCCGCAACGGCCACTTCCCCGCCCTTCGCATCGATGCCTGCCGCAAGGGCATCGCCGAATTCCTGGATGGCGGCCTGCGCGAACTCGGGATCGCGAACCAGCGCCGTGCCGAGCACCATGCGGCTTGCGCCCGCATCTGCCAGGCGCCGGCAGGTGTCGAGCGTGCGGATGCCGCCGCCAATCTCGATGTTGAGGCTGGTGGCGTGCAGGATTTTCTCGACGACGGAGATGTTGACGGGCTGACCGGTCTTGGCGCCATCGAGGTCCACCATGTGAATCCATTCCGCACCGGCGTCCTCGAAAATCTTCGCCTGCTCAACCGGGTCGTCGTTGTAGACGGTGACCTGGTCGTAATCGCCTTTGGCCAAGCGTACGGCCTTACCGTCAAGGATGTCGATCGCGGGT
>CAMPAJ010000276.1 GCA_946631805.1 uncultured Eggerthellaceae bacterium | reverse complement strand
CTGCTCGATGACGCGCACGTTGGCTTGGCGCAATGCGTCCTGGTCTTCTTGGTATTCGGCGCGGGCGCGCGCGAGCGCGAGGGCCTGGGCACCGTTGAGCTTCTGGTGCTTTCCGGCTTTGACCTCGATGTTTCCTCCGGTTGTGGGATCGTCGGTCTTGACGTTGTAGGCCACGTCGACCGTCACGCCGCCGAGCGCGTCGATGAGGTCGGCGAACATGCCGAACGTCGTGAGCATGTAGTAGTCGGCGCGCAGGCCCGTGAGCTCGTACACGGCCTCGACGACCTGCTCGGGATCGTCCTCGAGCAAGGCGGAGTTGATCTTTTCCTCGCCTTCGGCGATGACGGTGTCGCGCGGGATCGTGAGCAGCGACACCTTGTAGTGCGCGGGGTCGACGCGCACGAGCGTCATGACGTCGGAGTGCTGGTTGACCTGCGCATGCTCGGTGGCGCGCCCGGTGTAGAGCGCCGTGCCCTTGCGCGTGTCGGAGCCGATGAGCAGGACGTAGAAGGGGTTCTCGGGGATTTGATCGGCGATGGAGACCTCCTGCTGCTCGAGCTGGGAGGCCACGCCTTCGAGCGCGAAGATGACGCCGATGTAGGCGGCGGCGAACAGCGCGACGACGACCGCGACCACCGCTGCGGCGCGGTTGGCTTTGCGCGTTTGCTCTGGTGTTGCCTTGGGCATGCGCTACGCTCCTTCCGCGCTGGAGGAGGTTTCTTCTGAACTCTCTCCCCCGCTCTTCGCGGCGGCAGCCTCGTGGGCCGCCTGCACGCGGGCCTTGTACTTGGAGTCGCGCGGCAGACGCGGGCCGCGGCCGCCCAGGTTGTCATAATGGTGCTTAAGAACGGGCTTGAACAGGCCAAAACGCCAAATAACGATAAAGACGACCACGAGCAGCACGACGAAGATCGACCAACGGATGGGCCCCGAGAAGCTCGAGCCCACGCAGCCGACGAAGCCCAGGACCGCCGTGCAGGTCCAGAGCACCGCAACCGAGCGCTTTTGGCTCAGGCCGCTTTTGAGGAGCTTGTGATGAATATGCTCTTGGTCGGCTTGCTCGATGCGCTGGTGTCCGCGCAGGCGGCGCACGATAGCCGAAATCGTGTCGAGCACCGGCACGCCGGCGATGGCGAGCGGCACGACCATAATGACGAACGATTGCGTGCGGGCGACGCCGGCGACCGACACGATGCCTACGAGCAACCCGAGCAGAAGCGAGCCCGAATCGCCCATGAACACCGAGGCCGGGAAGAAGTTGTAGCACAAGAAGGCCAGGCAGATGGCGATGAGCGCGACGCACATGAACGCCATAGTCATGAAACCGCGCATGACGACGAGGTACAGAAGCGCCGCCGACACGATGGCGACGACACCCGAGGCCAAGCCGTCGAGGCCGTCGATGAGGTTGGTGATGTTGACGAAAACCAGCAGGTAGAGCACCGAAACCGGGTAATCCATCCAGCCGAACGTCACGTAATCGCCCGTGATGGGGATGCGCGCCGTGCCCACCGAGATGCCGGCTGCCACGACGATGGCCGCGGCGATAATCTGCCCACCGAACTTCATGGCGGGGTTGAGCTGGGTGATGTCGTCGACGAGGCCCACGAGGAACATGAGCGTGATGCCGATGAACAGCATGACGTAGTTGACGTCGACGAGCACGTAGAGGTTGTGCAGCTCCCAGTGGAAGAAGCGCACGCCCACGAAAACGGTAAACGCTGCGGCGCATACGCCCAGGTACATGGCGATGCCGCCGCAGCGCGGTATGGGCTTGGTATTGACGCGCCGGTTGCCGGGGTAGTCGATGGCGCCTACGACGCGCGCGATGTGCTTCGCAAACGGCACAGTCGCGAACGTGACGCCAAACGCCACGGCAAATACTATGGCAGCCTCAATCCAAGCCACGTTTTCCCTTTAGTACTTCCTATACAGTAGTGCGTAGCGCGAGCTCAAAGCCCGGTTGCTACTCCGCCGCCGAGACGATGGGCACGATGTCGGAGGGGTCCTCGCCCTTGTTCGCGACGTCGATGATCTGCGCCCAGGTGTCTTCGTCGCGGTACGCGAGCCACAGCTGCGTCTCGTAGTCGATATCGCCGGCATACGGGCCCGTGCAGCGGATGAAGTCGAGCTTCTTGATGTTCTTGGCGAAGTCCTCGGCGTAACCGGCGATTTCGCGTGCATCCCAGTTGGTCTCGATGTCGTCGAGCAGCGTCTCGGTAAGGTCAGCGACCTTGTCGGGGTCCGCGAGGATGGTCTGGATCATCGTCTGAAGGATGTAGCGGTCGTTGGTCTGGCGATACGCTTCCTGCAGGTTGCCGTCGTAGAGGAACTCGTAGGCGTGGCGCTCGCGCGCGAACACGAGAGCTTCCTTGCCGTTGAGCGTCTGCTCGCCTGCGGGGAAGGTGACCATCTCGTTGGTGACGATGTCGGCCATTTCCTCGTCGATGGGCACGTCGACCGTAAGGCCGCCCATGTTGTCGATGAGGTTCTGGAAGCCGACGAACGTCGTGATCAGGTAGTAATCGGCGTCGACGCCGGTGAGGTCCTCGACTGCGTCATGCAGCCCCTCGATGCCGCCGAAGTGGAAGGTCTCGTTGATCTTGCAGCGCTTGCCACCCCATTCGGCCTGCGTATCGCGCGGGATGGTGATGAGCGTGAGCTTGTACTTGCTGGGGTCGACACGAACGAGCATGAGCGTGTCGGAACGGCCGAGGCCGTCGGCGTACTGCCCGCTCTTGTTGACGGTGCCTTCGCGCGAGTCGCTGCCGACGACGAGCACGTAGAACGGGTCGGTGCGCAGCACGACCGGTTCGGGCTCGGGCTCGGTTTGCGCCGGCTCGCTCGTGACCGACAGGGTGTCTTTGGCTTTGGATTCAGGCGCGCTCCCCCCGCATGCTGATAGTGCCACGACGCAGACGGCCAGCATGGCGACGAGCGCGACTGCCAAGGCGCGGCTCAACTTCTTCATGTGCGTTCTCCTTTTCTTGCTTGTTTGCACATGTACGTGCGCCAATAATAATTGCTACATTGTAGCACCACGCGCGCGGCGGGCTGTTTTTGGCAGTTGGGGGAAATGGATGGCGGCGGAGACGGGACGTGCGGCGGTGCTGCCGGGACGAAGCTGGGCAAGTTGCTGCGTAAGGCCTGTTCAGCGGGTTGCGTTGTTGCCGGCATGCGAAGGGC
>CAMPAJ010000275.1 GCA_946631805.1 uncultured Eggerthellaceae bacterium | reverse complement strand
CGAGCTCGTCCGCCGCAATGGGCAGAACCGTAGGCACCGCGCCCGCGTCGATGGCGCAAGCCGCCAGCGCATAGCTGTTGGAATTGCGAATCTTGCCCTGGGTGGGCACCTCGGTCGGGTCGACGAGCTCGCTGCCCGTGGCGATAATGGCCACCTTGGGGCGGCGGTACGTCTTGGCGCGCGTGACGCCGCAGCCGGTCAAGAAGCCGACGCCTGCCGAATGAACGACTTCGCCCGCATGGACGATGACTTCGCCCGCCTGCGCTTCCTCGCCGGCGCCGCGAATGTTGTCGCCGACTGCGGCCGGTACCGTGAACGCCACGCGGCTCCCCTCGCGTCCGTCGCCCGAAACGACGTCTACGATTTCGTATTTAACGACCGCATCGGCCGCCTCGGGAAGCGGGGCGCCCGTCATGATACGCACGCACTGGCCCTCGCCAATGGGCCCATCAAACCAGCTGCCTGCGGGAATCTCGGCGATGACGTCAAGTTCCACGGGAGTATCGGCGCTCGCGCCGGCGAGTTGCTCGGCGCGCATCGCGAAGCCGTCCATCGCCGAATGGGCAAATGGCGCGATGTCGATATCGCTCGCCAAGTCTTCCGCCGCCACGCGTCCAATGATGTCGAGCACGCTCACTTCCTCAGCCTCGAGGGCGCTCACGCGCGACAGGACGAGCTCACGCGCGTCCTCGAGGGATATCATTTCGGGTAAAGTCACTGTTTTCTCCTCTTCCTAAGCAAATAGCGCCCCGCAAAACAGAGCGCAACCATCATACTATTTATTGCCTTATACGAGAATATATCCACGAAAGGACACGAAAAGTGACGAGAAGAGTGCAACAGCTCACGCTCGACTAGACGGTTGATCTGGGACGTGGAATAAGCGCGAACCGAGACCGCGTCTGAATCTTTGCGCCCCTACCCAGCCATTTGAGCTAAACAGATAACGGCAGCTATGGACTTATCCTACCCCATATACACGTGGCTATAACGAATAGCGCTGCCGTCCGCAAAGCAACCTGAACGACGCGCAAGCACATCAGCATGTAAGAACAAGGTAGCTTTGTCGCTTGACTTGACAGGACGAAGGCTTCCGCGCTTGACGAGCGCATTAACGTTTTGCCGCGTGCAGCCGAGCTCCTGCGCAGTTTCGGATGCATCGAGCAACAGCGCTGGAGCAATGCATGCAAAATCCTCCCATGTCAGGGGAATCAGCTGCCCCACGCCGACAAGCTGCTCATCCCCGACCGAAATCGACGTTCCCCACCGCACGCCTCTTCCGCCCAAAGCCGGCTCCGCCTTCGAGAACGCAAGTTGGTCGGAAACAACCCGTTCGAGCGCGCAATCGATAGAAACAAGCTCGCCTGCATCATACAAGCGCACTTCCCCCGTGCGGAACGCAACAAGGAGCCTGAACCCATCCAGCGCCACAGCCTCGACAACACGCGTCAGCTCACGTTCGCGAAACCACGCAGGCGCATCGTCAAAGCGCAGCCGCTCCAAGTAGCAATCGTCTTGCGAGTTCCTTCCTTCTGTCATTTCCAAAAGCCGCAGCGTATCGTAGGAATCGAGCCCGTTTACTTTAAGCACTTCGCCAAGGTTTTGCCTGCTTTGGGGCACGAGCCTTGACTCGACCCACTTCCCCGCCCATTCGGGCCCAATCGTCCATTGCCCGCGCGCGGCAAACGATGACAGAACAAACGGGACGGTCCAGGGATCCGTGCCTTCAGGCATATCGAGGTAATAAACGCGTTCGGCCTCATAGCACGTGAGAACCGCAAGGGTCGCGCCTTCTCGGTCAGCTTTGTCTTTCAGCGCGAAAAGCTTCATAAGCGCACCACCTTTGCCAAATCATCTCCCACGCCTTTTGTCGCCATTGCGGGCTCGTTATGCCCTCAAGGCCCTCGAGCAAAGCTGCGCGATCCGCCTCGCGGAGCGGGCGAAAACGCGGTAAATCCTCAGGGGGAATAAGCTCCAGGTTGTACCTGGCCGAATGGGACCCAAAGAAGCTTTGAACAGGCAGATCGGCCATTACATCAAAGGCGGCCACCTGCTCATCGGTGCGTGCGCGGAACATGAGCGACAGCCCATGGTCAAACAAAGGCGCGAGCCTAAGGGTGCGCGCTCGCGGATTGCGCAACACTTCCAGGTTGGCGCCATGCCGATCCCGATTAAGGACGAGATAATCCACAACCACAGATTGCCAAACCTGCTGCGCCCACCCCATGCGCACGCAAAACTCTATAGGCGTCTCGGAACCAGCGCGTTCGAGTTCATAGTAAGTATCTAAAGCCACCTTGCTTTCGCCAGGCAACTTGAAATCTTCGCTTGCATTGAGCCACGTGTCGAAGACCTTGCCCCCAATTGCAACGTCTGCGTGTATGAGCTGGTAGCCCACATGCTCGACGCCTAGTATCGTAAGCAATCGATCTACGACTATTTCGTTAACGCACTCATGCCCAACGATGCCCCGTACCGAATCGTAATCCGATAACTTGTAATATGTCTTGCTTGACCCCAGGTCATCATATGACTTTAGAAACGAACCCGCCGTACCGGAAGATTGCCGCGCCTTGGCCCACGACAATCGGGTTAGGTCCTGTTTCTGCATGACGATTTGAGATTTCATATCTTTACTCCTCGCCATGTATTCTAACATGTTTACGTACGTAAATGTTAATTATTGACGTACGTAAATTTTAACTTCAATTCCCTTCGCGCCCGAAGCGAGTAGCAGGAGAATCCAGCCAAGCCACAAGCGCCCATAATTGCCCATCTCGCCAGATTGGCAATTGGGCAACACCCAGGAACGGGGCTTGAGCGAATTGAGGAAGCCTTCTCCTGACGCACTCCAATCCGTCTTCGGCCTACGAAAAAGGGGCTGCAGATGCAGCCCCTTCGAATCGCTTCCGGATGTTCAGCCGATTAGCGGTTGATGTTGTAGAACGCAGACATGCCGGCGTAAACGGCCTGGGTCTCGAGCTGCTCCTCGATGCGCAGCAGCTGGTTGTACTTGGCAACGCGGTCGCTGCGGCAGGGAGCGCCGGTCTTGATCTGGCCGGTATTGCATGCCACGGACAGGTCGGCGATCGTGGTGTCCTCGGTCTCGCCGGAACGGTGCGACATGACGCAAGCATAGCCATGGGTCTTGGCCAGCTCGATGGCCTCGAGGGTCTCGGTCAGGCTGCCGATCT
>CAMPAJ010000274.1 GCA_946631805.1 uncultured Eggerthellaceae bacterium | reverse complement strand
CGTGCCCGTGTTCTCGGGCATGCGCGGCGGGATCGGCGTGCTTATGGGCCCGACGGGCGGTTTCCTGTGGGGATACCTGATTGGCGTCTCCGCCGCCGTGGGCGTGCTCACGCTGTTCAGGAACCGTGGTCTGGATAACTTCGCGACGAACGTGGCATGCGGCATCGTCTTCACGGCCATCGCCTATGCATGCGGCTGGTTCCAGTACATGTTCGTCGCCAACGTGGGTCCTTTGGAGTCGTTGCTCGTGACCGTCGCGCCGTTCGTCGTCGTGGACCTTGTAAAGATCGTCGCGGCCACCGCCGTGGCACGCATGGTCATCAGGGCAGTGCCCACGCGCTAACGTTGCGCCGCTTCGTAGACGAGGCGAAGGCCTTCGAGCGTGAGCTCGGAGTTCGTATGGGTGACGGTCTGGCACAGCGGCGCCATGGTCGTCGCGAGCCCGCCCGTTGCAACGACGGGGGTTTCGTAGCCGAGCTGGTTGAAAACGCGGCGCACGAAGCCGTCCACGCGGTCCGCCTCGCCGTAGACGATGCCGGATTGCATGGCATGCACGGTGTTCTTGCCGATGGCGCTTCCCGGATCGGTAAGCTCGATGGCGGGAAGCTTGGTGGCATGCGAGAACAGCGCCTTGGCCGAGGTCTCCAGGCCCGGGGCGATGATGCCTCCCACGAAGCGCCCGTTCTTGTCGATGACTTCCAGATTCGTCGCCGTGCCGAAATCGACGACGACGACGGGGGCGCCGTAGAGCGCTTTGGCGGCCACGGCGTCGGCCACGCGGTCGGCGCCTACCTCGTTGGGATAATCGTAGTCCACCTCGAACAATGGGCCTGCTGCTTGCGCGTTGCAGATGACGGGCTGGATGCCGGTCAAGCGTTCCAGGGCCCGCTGCCAAGCAGACGTGAGCAGGGGAACGACCGAGGCGATGGCAGCGCCCGTTATGTCGTCTGCGCTTATTCCTTCCATCGTGAGCAGCGGCAACGTCTTCGTGCGCAACTCGTCTGACGTATCGCCCTTGCTCGTCGACACGCGCCACATGTGCGCAAGGCGGCTTCCTTCAAAAACGCCGAGTACGGTTTGGGTGTTTCCCACATCGATAACGAGCAGCATCGCAGAGCCTTTCGCACTATGGAGCAGTAGTTTAATTTCAGGCCGTTTTCAGCTTGTTTGGTATTATAGCAACCGAAGCCAAACATACTTACCGATGATGCGAAGCAAGGGGATGAAGGAGGAGCCATGGGCGATGCGAACAAGCGCATACTCTTGGTCGACGACGAGAGCTCCATTACGGAGTTCGTTGGCTATGCCCTTACGCGCGAAGGGTACACCGTCGACGTGTTCGATAACGGCGAGGCGGCGCTCGCAGCAGCTCGTCAAACCCAATACGACCTGTTCATCCTGGATATCATGCTTCCTGGAATGGACGGCTACGAATTGTGCAGGCGCCTGCGCGCCATCACTGCTGCGCCGGTGCTGTTCCTCTCGGCACGCGATACCGAGCTCGACAAAGTCGTAGGGCTCGAAATCGGCGGCGACGATTACCTGGCCAAACCCTTTGGCGTACGCGAACTTATCGCGCGCGTGCACGCGTTGCTGCGCCGGGGCTCGGGCGGCGACTTCCTCATGGCGGGCAACGTCGTCACCGCGGGGGGCATAACGCTCGACGAAGATGCGCATACGGCCAAGGGCGACAAGGGTCCCCTGGACCTTACGCCGCGCGAGTTCGAGTTGCTCGCGAGCTTGATGAAGAACGCTGGCCGCGTCGTCTCGCGCGAAGATCTGCTGCGCGAGGCGTGGGGTTGGGAATACCTCACCGAAACGAAGACGGTCGACACGCACATCAAGCGCCTGCGCGACAAGATCGAGCAAGCTGGCTACGATCCCGGTCTGGTCGAGACCGTACGCGGATATGGGTATAGGTTTCGTCAATAAAGCGCATTGAGACATACTTTGCCCTTTTGGCGACGCTTCTTACGCTGTTCACGAATGCAGCGCTCGTCCTCGTGTGCATATGGGTCTACGACATACCCTGGTACACGTTGCTTTTCCTCATACCCTGCGCGTTCGTCACGTTCGTGCTGAGTTTCGTCATCGGGCACTTTCTTTCGGAGCCGCTGCGGCTGCTCGTCAACAAAGTCAAGGCGTACCGTTCGGGCATATCGGTGCAGTTCGACCCCGACGGGAGGCTGCATGAGGCCGACGAGCTCTCGGAAGACCTGAACGCCCTGGTCAAGAAGCTCGAATCCCAGCAAGCCGACCTAGCGCGCGAGAGCCGCCGCCAAACCGATTTCGTGAGCGACGTCGCGCACGAGCTGCGCACGCCCCTCACGGCTATCAGGGGCAACGCCGAGATGCTGCAGGACCCCGATCTGCCCCCGACGCTGCGCGAGAAGTTCACGTCGATTATCGTGTCGGAAAGCGAGCGCCTGACGCGGCTCGTCAACGACCTGCTCACGTTGCAGCGCATCCAGAACGACGCCAACCCCGCGAGCGAGATGAAGCGCGTGAACTTGCGCGCCATCGCCGGGGATGTCGTGGACGCGCTGCATCCCATCCTGGTGGAGCGCGAGGCGAACGTGAGGATCGTGGGCGAGGCGCCCGACGTGCTGGGCAATTCCGACCGGCTCAAGGAGGCGCTCACGAATCTGGTGGAGAACGCGAGCCGTTTCATCGATCCCGGCGGCCACATCGTCATAGACTTGTGCGGCTTGCACGGCAACTCGGTCGTGCAGGTCAAGGATGATGGCGTGGGCTTCGGCGACATCGACCCCAACTTGCTGTTCGGCCGGTTCTACCGCGCAGACGCCTCGCGTGCGCGCAACACGGGTGGGACGGGGCTCGGGTTGGCCATCGTCAAATCAATCGTCGAAGCTCATGACGGTACGGTCGAGGCGGTTAACATGCCCCAGGGCGGCGCTTGCTTCATCATCGCCATCCCCTCGGTCGACTAGCTGGTATACTAAGGCGCTATGAACAAGAACATCCAAACGCATACCATCGACACCGCAACGGGCCTCGAAGCCCCTGCGGAGCTGTCGACCGAACGGGTGAAGGCCGTATTCTCGAGCATCGCCCGCAAATACGAACGATTCAACGCCATTTCGAGCTTCGGCGCCTACAGGCGCTGGCTCGACGGCATGATGCGGCAGGCGCCCATCCGGGCGGACCATGACGTGCTCGATATCGCCGGCGGCACCG
>CAMPAJ010000273.1 GCA_946631805.1 uncultured Eggerthellaceae bacterium | reverse complement strand
CGGCGTTCCCGGCCGGAGCGACCACCTCGCCAGACGACGCTTCCACATCCTGCGAGGCGTTGCTCGATGCAGAAGCCCCGCTTTGCGCCGTCGCGCTCACCGACTGCACGGCGAACGCCGACTCCATCATGCGCGTGTCCCACACCATGAACGCAAGGGCCACGGTGAGCAAAATCGCCACCGCCTTGCCTTCGGGCGTCTTCGCCCCCATCATGATTCGATTCAGCATCTTCTCTAGCATAGTGCCACCTCGCTTGAAGCTCGTTCGCTGCACTGCCCGCCAAGACGCCGGATTCTCTGGATGAAACCGGCGATTGTCGGTTTTAGCCATTATTTTTCTATCATCAAAATACAGGAGTTTTCTGCGCACTTTTAGGAGAGGTCGAATTTGTTACTTTATCGACCTTATTTGCACACCTTATTCTATTACTGTATTGGTATTCTTTAGCACGTTAAAGCGCCGTTTCGCGAACGCACTTGTGCCCCGCAGAGCAAGAGGCACAATATATAGTTGCACCGACAAATGTGTCGCGCGCTTGGAAGCTATTTCCATGTCGTATGCCAAGGGGCTCGCCGTATTAGCGGCGTAGCTCCCAGAAGGCAACGGCGCTGCTCGCGGCCACGTTCAGGGAATCCACGCCGTGTTGCATGGGGATGCGCACCGTGTAGTCGCAGCGGGCGATCGTCGAGGGCGCCAGGCCGTCGCCTTCGGTTCCGAACACCAGGGCCAGACGCTCGCACGACTTAAGACGCGGGTCGTCGAGCGGAATGGAGTCGTCGGAAAGCGCCATGGCGGCCGTCGTGAAGCCCAGCTCACGCAGTAGCGGCACGCCTTCGCGCGCCCAGTCGTGCGGGTCGCTGCCGATGCGCGTCCAGGGAACCTGGAACACCGTGCCCATCGACACGCGCACGGCCCGGCGGTACAGCGGGTCGTAGCACGCTGGAGACACGAGCACGGCATCGGCCCCGAGCGCCGCCGCCGAGCGGAAGATGGCGCCCACGTTCGTATGGTTGCGGATGTCCTCGAGCACGGCAACCAAGTGCGCGTTCGCCACCACGTCGGCGACTGGGCGCTCGGGCGGGCGCCTGAACGCCGCGAGCGCGCCGCGCGTCAACTCGAAGCCGGTGAGCTTCTGCATTTCCTCGGCAGGGGTCACGAACACCGGAGCGGCGGGGTTCGCCTGCTGCAGCTTGGCGATGACGCCTTCCACCTGCTGCAAGAACTTCTCGGCCGTGAGCATCGACAAGGGGAACATGCCGCCGTCGAGCGCGCGATTTATGACCTCGGCCGATTCGGCGATGAACACGGCGTTTTCGGGCTCGATGCGGCTGCGCAACTGCACATCGGTCAGCCGCGCGTACGGGTCGAGCCGCGGGTCGCTCAGGGTATCGATACGTTGCAAAACCATGCCGACAGTATAACAATTCGGCCCTCGCGAAAAGCCAGCCGACCACGCTCGGCGAGGGACTACCGTTGCTCTACGAGCAAATGACAGAGCTTATAATACGTGTCATCGACCACATGATGAAAGCATACGATACTGGAGGCCATAATAGAAACCCCAAACGAAAGCGCGATGGAGCAATCGCGCGAACATGAAACCGCTGGTAGCCATCCGGCGTTCGATAGCTTCGTGGCGACGGTGGCCAAGCTGCGGTCGCCCGACGGAGGATGCCCGTGGAATCGCGCGCAAACGCATGCGACCATTGGCGACTACCTTATCGAGGAAGCATACGAGGCGCTCGACGCCGTGCAAGCGAACGATGTCGAGCACTTGCGTGAGGAGCTTGGCGACGTGCTGCTGCAGGTCGTGCTCCAAAGCCAAATAGCCGCTGACGCCGGCGAGTTCACGATCGACGACGTGTGCAAGACGATAGACGACAAGATGATCCGCCGGCACCCGCACGTGTTCGGCGGCGTGAAAGCCGAAAACGCCAATGAGGTAGCCGACCTGTGGGAGCAGGTGAAGCTCGCTGAAAAAGCGGCGAAAGCAGAAGCGGGGGCCACGGGGGATGAAGGCGACGAAGAGCGCAAGCACCTGCTCGACGACGTTCCCACCCACTTCCCCGCCCTGCTGCAGGCCCAGAAGATCTCGCGCAAAGCCGTTGCCGCCGGGTTCGAGTGGGAGACGCTCGACGACGTATGGGACAAAGTCGCCGAAGAGCGCGCCGAGCTCGAGGCCGCTTATGCCGCCGCGCCCAAGACCGACGACGGCCGCATGCTCTCGACCGACGAATCCGACGACGACCCGCTCGTTGAAGCAGCCGTGTTGGAATTCGGCGACCTGCTGTTCGCGCTCGTGAACGTGGGGCGCAAGATGGGCATCGACGCCGAAGGCGCCCTTCGCGCCTCGAACGCCAAGTTCCGCCGACGCTTCGCCTGCATCGAAGAAGCAGCGTGGGAGACCGGACGCACGGTCGATGACCTGACGACTGACGAGATGGAAGCCTACTGGCAGCAAGCTAAGAGCAGCGAAAGCCCGATAAGCTGAGAAAACGCCGCTGGTTAGCTGGCCCCGCATCAGCTTCCGGCTTGGCTTTTTGCAAACGCACAAAACCTGCAACGCCTCAGTGGTTTAACATGGCAGAGCAACGAAACTCGGCAGCGAACAACGAAACGGAGTAACGATGGCGAACGGGGCCAACAACCTGAGCGAAGGAATACGCGTTACGCCCACCGGGGTCGTGCGTACGGCAGCATGGAAAATCGTGCCGAGCGCCGACACCATGGTGAAAGGTTCGACCCAGGAGCTACTGCTCGACGCCGCTGCGCTCGACCGTTACGAGGAATTCACGAGCGAGATGCATTCCATCTTGCAGAAGTACGAAGCCGCCATGCGCGAGATGGTCGTGCGCTTCGAGATACTCGACCGCGACCTGCAGCTGCGGCGCAACCGCAACCCCATTCACCACATTGAGTCGCGCATCAAGTCGCCCATCAGCATTTACGACAAGCTGCTGCGTTACGGCAAGGAACCCACGATCGGCAACCTGGAAGAGTACCTGATGGACGTAGCGGGCGTGCGCGTCATCTGCTCGTACGTGGGCGACGTGAAACGGCTCATGGGGCTGTTGCGCCACCAAGACGACCTCGAGATCGTGCGCATCAAGGACTACATCGCCCACCCGAAGCCGAACGGCTACCGAAGCCTTCATGCCATCGTGCGCATCCCCGTGTACTTCCTCGACAGCAAGCAGATGGTGCCCGTCGAGGTG
>CAMPAJ010000272.1 GCA_946631805.1 uncultured Eggerthellaceae bacterium | reverse complement strand
GGGCTGCAACAAAAGCCGAGTTTGGTGCGCCCGCATTGGACGGTCCAAACTCGGCATGTGAGTCGGTTGAAATCCTACGAGGCGAGCATCCAACCCTGTCTGGCATTCGGGATGGCCTGCTGGCCTGCAAAAGCTGCATATTGGCTCAGGCTAGATTTCTGTTGCAACACCTAACATCGTCGAAGCTTCGACCTACTTGGCGGGCTCGAAGGGGGTATTGTCCTTGCCCATCTTGAAATCGCGCCCGGCCTTGATCCAATCGCGGTATTCGGCCGTAGCCGTGAACAGGACGTCGGAGCTGGAGTTGAGCGCCGTTTCGCAGGAATCCTGGATCACGCCGATGATGAAGCCGATGCCGATGAACTCGACGGCGATCGTCGGGTCGATACCGAACAGCGAGCAAGCAAGCGGGATGAGCAGCAGCGAACCGCCGGCGACGCCCGATGCGCCGCATGCCGAAAGCGCAGCCAAGGCCGAAAGGATAACAGCCGTGGGGATGTCGACCGTAAGGCCCACGAAACGGGCGGCCGTCATGGCCATGACGGTAATCGTCACGGCAGCGCCCGCCATGTTGATGGTCGCGCCAAGCGGGATCGAAACGGAGTAATTGTCCTTGTTGAGTCCCAGCGACTTGCAAAGCTCCATGTTGACGGGGATGTTCGCCGCAGAGCTGCGCGTGAAGAACGCCGTGATGCCCGAATCCTTGAGGCAGCGCAGAACGAGCGGGTACGGGTTCTTGCGCGTGAGCGCGAACACGAGCAGCGGGTTGGCGACGAGCGCGATGAACAGCATGCAGCCGACGAGCACGAGGATGAGCTGGCCGTACTCGATGAAGATGTTCAAGCCGCTCGTGGAAACCGCGGAGTACACGAGGCCGAGGATGCCGAACGGGGCGCAGTTGATGATCCAGCGCACGACCGTGCCGATGGCGTCGGCGATGTTGGCGAAGATTTCCTTGGTGTTCTCGGAAGCCTTGCGCAGCGCGACGCCGAGCATGACGGCCCATACCAGAATACCGATGTAGTTAGCGTTGACAAGAGCGCCGACCGGATTGCTCACGGCGTTGATGAGCAGGTTGGAAAGGACCTCGCCGATACCCTGCGGGGAGTCCTGCGTGACTTCGCCCACCGAGCCGATGGTCACGTCGACCGGGAACAGGTAGCAGCCGATGACGGCCACGAGCGCTGCCACGAACGTGGATACCAAGTAAAGGATGATGATGGTCTTCATGTTACCTGCGGTCTGCGCGTTTGCCAGCGCGCTGATGACCAGGAAGAACACCAGGATAGGCGCAACGGCTTTCAAAGCACCCGTGAACAGGGAGCCGAGCAGCGTGATGAACGCGTCCAAGCCGCTCCACCACCCCGTCGGGTCGAGCGCCCCGGCCGAGACGCATGCGCCGATGATCGCGCCGATTATCATGCCGATGACGATGCGCAGAATCAAGCTGATGCTATTCCACTTTTGTACTATCGCTTTCAAAACAAATCCTCTCTACATGCCGCGCCAGGCGGACGTGCTTGTAAAGCGAAACCGCGTTCGCTTGCCTATCGCTTTGCGGGTCGCGTTATCGCTTTCTTTTAAGATAAGTTCACATACTAGCAAATAATCGCACGATTCGGCACTCTTCTGGTATCATCGGTACGAAAGTGCGGGCGTGGCGGAATTGGCAGACGCGCCAGATTTAGGTTCTGGTACCGCAAGGTGTGAAGGTTCAAGTCCTTTCGCCCGCACCACTACAGAGGTAAGAGCCAATGGACCAATCGGTATACAAGCGTATTCAGGAGCTGCAGCAGGCGGCGTATTTCAGGATTCCCACGCACGGCGACTATTCGCGGATCGTCAACTCGCCGTACTTGGGCGGGCCCATCGCGAGCGCGTTCGAGCGGCCTTCGCGGTTCGAGGATCCCGCAATCGAGATGGGACGGCTCGGGTTTCACGAGGTTCATAACATCATTTGGGGCGTCGACGTCGTGGAAGACACGCTCGAGGTTCTAGACAAGATACCAGGCTGGACGCGCGAGGGCGCCGTCAACGTGCGAAGCATGGCTGGAGGGCGCTGTTGAGGCGCACCGAGCCCGCGCGTGCCGCGGGTCCATGTGGCGCTCGGCGTCTCGCCCAGCAACGCCGATTCCTATAGCGCCGAAATCGAAGAATCCATTCGCAAAGCATTCGCGGGCAAGAACGTGAGGGCCATCGGGAGCTGCGGTCTTACGGAGCGGCACACCGAAGCGCAAGAGCACGCTTTCGCACGCCAAATCGCACTCGCTAAAGACCTCGACGCGCTGCTCGTCGTCGAGGCGAATGGGGCCTACGACGAAGCCCTCGGCATTCTCGAGCATGAGGGGCTCCCCCGCCACAGCGTCATAGTGCGCTCCTTCGACGGGACGGCCGAGCAGCTCGACTCGTGGGTCGGCCATGGCTGCTACATCTCGTTCGGTGCCGAGGCGGAAAACGATCCTGTTGCTTTCTGCAAGCTCGCCCGCCGCGTTCCCGCCGACCGCCTGCTCGTCGAGAGCGGCGCGCCAGACACCACCCTCTTAACGCTCGGGAGTAGCAAGCCGCGCTGCGACCAAGTGGTGTTCGTCGCCGACACGCTCCAGGGCATCTGCCCCGGCCCCCAGCTCGCATCCAATTTCCTCGAAGCTTTGGAGTAATGTGTATTTGGGGTCAGACCCTAAATACACATTTGTGCACTGCCTAGAACCAGAAAGGGTGCCACCATTTCATATGGCGGCACCCTTTTAGCGTTGAACGGCACATACAACCTGATGCATGCAACCTGGTTGAATGCATCAACGTTCGTTAAGAAATGTGTATTTGGGGTCTGACCCCAAATACACATTTCGTTACAGCTCGAGCGTCTCGGACTTGCTGTGCTGGGCCTTGCGGGCTGTGCGCAGCAGGAACTCGTTGTTGTCGTCGGTCTGGCGGATGGACTTGATGAGCATGTCCATGGCGCGCTCCGTGTTGTTCATGTTGGCGAGTAAGCGGCGAACCGCCCAAATGAGCGGAGCCATCTGACCGTCGAGCAGCAGTTCTTCCTTGCGGGTGCCCGAAGCGACCGGGTCGATGGCCGGGAAGATACGGCGGTCGGCAAGCTGGCGGTCCAGGCGCAATTCCATGTTGCCCGTGCCCTTGAACTCCTCGAAGATGACCTCGTCCATCTTGGAACCGGTCTCGATGAGCGCCGAGGCAAGGATCGTGAGCGATCCGCC
>CAMPAJ010000271.1 GCA_946631805.1 uncultured Eggerthellaceae bacterium | reverse complement strand
CCAGAGCCACAATCTGGCGCCTTAGCCAACTAGGCCACACCCACCATCTGCAAGCACAAGATGGTATTCTACGGGTTATCAAGCATATGCGCAAGCCCGTTACGCAGAAAAATAGCCCTCTTCAAAAAATATTTGCTCCTTATTGGTTATGCGGCCAACTGAGACGCCTCAACCGCGGTTTCGGGCGGCACAGCCAGACGGCGCAAGGCAAACCCGAGGGATTGATTACCGCAAGACGCCGGGTGCCTGCGGCGAGAGCCGGTCACCTCAACCGCAGCATCCGGGCGCAACCGCTGCCTTGAACGCCGCGAGGACAACTGGGGCGCCTCAACCGCAGTCTCAGATGGCGCAGCTAGATGGAACGCCAGGTGGGATTCTCGACGATGCGCACGTTTATATACGCAACGCCATCGGGATTGTCCTGCATGATCTTGAGGATCGTGCGCTCCTTGTCGCGGATATCGTCGGCCGAGCCGAACGCGATTTCGACACCGCTTTCGAGGTACACCGACGTCTCGGCCAAGCTCGCCGCAGAAATCTTCACAACCTGGTCCGTGAGCTCGGTCGTCATGTCCTGCAAGATGGTCAACGCATTGTTAACCACCTCGTCCTGGCACACCTGCCCGATTTCGGCCGACGTCCCATAGGGAAGGTTAACGATGTGCACGGCGTTTTCGGCATCTTCGTAGATCTTTGCGCTCGTAGTCTGCGCCGCCTCGGACCCAGCATCGGGAATGGGCATGAGCCACGTGCGATCGGTCGCAATCGCCCAGCTCCTGTTGGCCGTTCCCGAGCTATTGGGCATCTCGACGACGGCCAGGATGCTGCGCTCGGTCACATTGATGTTGAGCGTGTCGGGGAAGCCGCGGCTCACCTGCACATCCTCGACCCACGAACTCTGCTTGACGCGTGAAGCGATGGCATCGGTATCGACCCTGAGCAGCGTGGTGTCTGCCGGCACGTTGGCAAGTTGGGCCATCTCCTCGTTGGTAAGATGCTCCACCCCGCTCACCTGTACGTTGGTAATGGTGAAAACCGGCGAATTATACAGCGCCACCCCACCAACTACCAGTGCGGCCAGCACGCACACGATGGCAACGATACGCGCGACGTAACGCCTCGACGATTTGCGAAGCCTGTCAGCCCGTTCCTGGCGCCTGAGCTCGCCGACGCTCGTCGAGACGAGTTGCTCGTCATCGGCATCGCGCACTTGGTTGACGCTCGGACGCTTTCGTATGTTGCGACGCTGCACCACTTAGCGCCCTTGCTCTTTCAGATAGTCGGCCAACTGCGGCCCGATGGCCGTAACATCGCCCGCGCCCATCGTTATGATTATGTCGCCTTCTTTGACGATAGACGCCAGATGCGGCACGACGTCGATCCGACGGGGTACGTAATACGTCTGCGGATGGCCTTCGTGGTCGAGCACGACCTGCAAGAACGTCTTTCCCGACACGCCGGGCACCGGCGCCTCGCCAGCCGAGAACACGTCCATGAACGTAACGGTATCGGCCGCGTCGAACGCCGAGCCAAACTCGTCATGCAGCACATCGCAGAACAGCGGGGCGCGCGAATAGCGGTGCGGCTGGAACAGCACGTGCACGTTGTTGAACCCGAGCTGCGCCGCCGCCTTGATGGTGGCCGCTATCTCGGTCGGATGATGCGCGTAATCGTCCACGATGGTGACGCCTGCGACCTCTTCGACCAAATCGAAACGCCGCTTTACGCCCCCGAACGAGCTCATGGCCTGCGCCGCCTGCTCGACGGGAAGCCCAAGCGCGTCGATGAGTCCCAAAGCGCCCGCCGCGTTAAGCACGTTATGACGGCCTGGATTTTGCGGAACGCAGGAACGTACGATCTTGCCGCTCGGCAACGTGAGCACGAAATCGCTCCCAATGCCATGGGCGACGAAGTCCGAGATGCGGATATCGAAATCGGGGCCGAACCCATACGTGAGGAACTCGCGCCCCGTCGAACGCGCCACACGCACCAGCAGCTCGTCCTCGCCGCATACGACGATGGGACCGCCCGGAGCCGTCGACGCGATGAATGCGGCGAACTTTTCGCAAATCTCGTCCAAGTCGCGGTAGTGGTCAAGATGATCCGCCTCGATATTGGTCACGAGCACGGCCGCCGGCGACAGATAGCGGAACGACTTGTCGGATTCGTCGGCCTCGACGACGTAGTAACGCCCCGTTCCCGAATGCGCATTCGAGCCATAGGCGCGCACGATGCCGCCGATTAGAAACGTGGGGTCGAGCCCCATCGCGTCCATGACGCTCGCAACCATGGAAGACGTCGTCGTCTTCCCATGCGTGCCCGCAACGGCCACGGTATCGAGCCCGACACCCAAGCGCGCAAGCATCTGGGCGCGATGCCAGATGGTCAACCCGCGTTCGCGCGCGGCCATGAGCTCGGGGTTGTTATCGAGCACAGCCGTGGTAACCACGACCACGTCCGGGCCGTCCTGAGCATTCGTTCCCGGTATGTTCTGCGCGCCATGGCTGCCGGTCACCACCTTGATGCCGGCTTCCTTAAGCTGCTTAGTGTAACGGCTCTCCTTCATATCGGAACCGGTCACGCGCATGCCCTGGTCATGCGCCACGCGGGCGATACCGCTCATACCCACGCCGCCAACGCCGATGAAATGAACCGATTGGATGTTCGCGTCGTCCATGCACTCCCCTGTTGTCGAAAACATACCTTCCGATTATAGAGTGTGCAAACCCGCAGCGATTCATTGGGCACACAGTAGGCACGAAGAATGCTAAACCTCAACGCAATTCGCAATCCAAGCGGCACCCCACCCCTTCGCGGTAGCAATGGGGGAAGCAAGAGGTACCTCCATTGCCTCCCCGGAGCTTTGGGGGAAGCGGGGGCACCTCCATCGCCTCCCGGGAGCTTTGGGGGAAGCGGGGGCACCTCCATCGCCTCCCCGGAGCTTTGGAGGGGCAATGCGGAACATCCCCTTTGCCCCAAAAAGAGCTCCTGCGCCGCCATGCGTGCGGAAAGTGTACATATTTCTAAAACCGAAAAACACGACCTGGGATAACGATGCGACCAGAGAAAAATATGTACACTTTTCGCACGCGATACGGCGCCGGAGCTCTTTTGGGGCAGCTTCCCCAATCGGAACAACGAAGCCCCGCGAAGGGCGGGCGGGGGTCGTGAGCGATTCTGCAGGGTTCGAGCGCCCGGAAAACGCGCCGGTGGCGCGTTTTC
>CAMPAJ010000270.1 GCA_946631805.1 uncultured Eggerthellaceae bacterium | reverse complement strand
CGAGGGCGATACGGCCCAAAGCGCTTACGTCCAGGCGTGCCATGAGCTGCTGCCTCTGTGCGCAGCGGCATAGGCGCGGCAGGTTTGCTGCGTTCTAGCTCGGCATCGGCGACGGGCTATGCATGCCCGTCGCCGGCTTCGACCGATGTAGCATGAGGGTTCGGTTTGGTTGCATGCGTTTTAAGTTGGGTTTTCTGCAGTGGCAATTGAAGGTTGCTGCCGCGTGGCGTAACGTGGCAGGCGGGCTGTTTTCAGCAGCTCAAGACCGTATAGCGCATCTACCCGAAGGATTTCCATGGCTACCGCTTCTTCGCTTCCTGATTTCTTTGCACCTTTGCTCGCAGAGCAGTACGAGCCGAGCGACGTGCAGCGGATTCTGGATGGCTGCAGCGCCACGCGGCCGGTGACGCTGCGCGCCAACACGCTGCTTGCGAGCCGCGAAGAGGTCGCGAGCGCGTTGGACGATGCGGGCATCGAATACGAGTCAGTGGCGTGGTATGACGACGCTTTCATCATCTGCGGCGTGCGTGAGAAAGCTCTGTGGGATCTGTCCGTGTACCAAGAGGGCAAAGTGTACCTTCAGAGTCTGTCGTCAATGATCCCAGCGCTCGTCCTGGATGCACAGCCCGGCGAGGACGTGTGCGACATGTGCGCGGCGCCCGGGGGAAAGACAACCCAGATTGCCGCCCTCGCCAACAACAAGGCGTACATAACCGCATGCGAGATGCACGCCCCACGTGCCGAAAAGCTCGAGTACAACCTGCGCAAGCTCGGGACGGCTTCCGTTACGGTGATGCGCGTCGATTCGCGCAACCTCGACGAGTTCTTCTCGTTCGACCGCATTCTTCTGGATGCGCCCTGCTCGGGGTCGGGCACTGTGCGGGCGGGCGATCCGCGCACGGCCAAGCGATTCACCGAAGCGCTCGTCCGCAAGTCACAGAAATCCCAGAAGGCGCTCTTGCTCAAGGCGCTTAACGCGCTCAAGCCGGGTGGCACACTGGTGTATTCCACGTGCTCGGTGCTCGCGTGCGAAAACGAGGATGTTGTCGAGCATTGCCTTCGCCAGGTCAGGCGCAAGGGGACGTTCGAACTGCAGCCCGTGATTCAAGAACGTCCCGAAGGCGATGATGCCGACGGGGCTGGGCGGGGCGAGCAGGATGAGTCTTTGGAAAGCGGTGCCGCTTGCGGGGGAGAGCCCGCTGAGCTTCCGAGCGCGGCGTTTTCCTCTGACGATGCCAAGGCTTTTCCCTTGTTGCCGACCCGGTTGCAAGGTGCGCTGTGCATTGCGCCGACCGACTTGTATGAGGGTTTTTTCGTCGCCAAGATCAAGCGAACCAAGTAGTTGCAATCGGGGCTGCCCTATGGGGGCGAGTCGCAGGACGTTCCCGGTTCATTTTCGCGAAAGCAATGGGCGCTCGCAACGTCCGGCGACCCACTCGATGCGATTCCGGCGGCGGTTTATCGTAGAGTGCCACAAAAAAGTAACGTTTTATCACCTTAAACAGCGCTATTGGTCGCAAATTGGCGTACACTAGCACCAACGTAGGCAAACGCAGGAGAAACGATACATTATGCCTTACGAAGACGACGAAGTACGGCGTGCCGCACGAGAGCGCCTCGAAGCTCGCATGCAACGACGCGGGAGCGCCGACACCCTGGCATCCAATGCTGCAAAGCGCGCTCAAGAGCGGGAGCGGGCGAGCGAGGAGCGCGCTGCTGCGCGCACGTCTAGTTTCCGCCGCGAGACGCCGCGTCCCATCGAAACGTCGGGGCAGCAACCCAAGTTGTACACGAAGTCGACTAAATCGCACAAGCTCGAGGTGGGTCCGCTCTCGCTCGACATCCCGGTTTCCGCTGTCTCCATTGCCGTTCCGGTAATTGCGGTGGTCGTCGTGCTTCTGCTCATTTTTGCGGTGATCGTGCCGAGCTGCACGCGTGCTCCCGAGCAATCGGGGGATGCAGCTGGCCAGGGCTCGACGGAGCAGGCTGCGTCATCGGCCGATGCTTCCTCCGCAGGCACGACTGATGCGTCTGCTCAAGCTGGCCAGCAAGGTGCAACCCAGGCGACGGGCCTTTTCCAAAAGATCCAGGTCGCGAAGGACAAGGCGATGCAGAAGGTGCGCGATGCGGGCCAGGTCGATTCGATCGACAGGCAGGAATCGCATCAGAGTGCTCTTTCGACGCTGCTCGGCGACGAGACGTCGGCCAAGCTGCTCGCCCAGGCCAAAACCAACGTCGATGCCTTGTGGATCGCCGCTCATGCCGGCGCGTACGCGGCTGAAGGGCTCGAGGTGCAGCACAAGGTGCTCAAGCTTGCCGCTGACGAGCCTGCTGCAATCGATTACGTACGCGAGTATCCGACGTCGTATCCGGCAGCGGCCGTCAACGAGGACAAGTCGATCGCCATGAGCACGGCTTCGCCTTCGTCGAGCGTTCCCGATACCGATATTCCGCATCTGTACCAGTGGGACAAGCGCTGGGGCTACACGGTCTACAGCAGCGCCGCATTCGGTCTGACGGGTTGCGGTCCTACGTCGCTAGCCATGGTGTACCAGGGCGTTACCGGCAACAACGACAAGACACCCTACGACTTGGGCAAGCTCGCCGAAGAAGGCGGCTACATGGATGAGTACGAGGGCACGACCGGCTCGTTCTTCCTCGAAAAGGCCGAAGAACTCGGCTTGAAGTGCGAGGAGATGTATCCCGAAGCCGAAACGCTGCGCCAGGCGCTCGAGCATGGGAGCGTGGTCATCCTCAACCTGGCTCCGGGCTATTTCACGCAGAACGGCCACTACTTCGTGGCGACGGAGCTCACGTCGGACGGTCAGGTCATCATAAACGACCCGTATTCCGTGGAGCGCTCGTCGCAAACATGGGACCCGGAGCTGCTGGCTTCGGAATCCTACACCATGTACGCTTACGCGAAGGCGTAGGGTTGACGGGGCGCTGAAGAAGTCGCTGAAGAGGTGCCGGAGGAGTGCCGTCGGGTGCCAAGGAGGAGCCATCGGGGTACCTGGAGGCAGCGCCGTCGGGGTGCGGATGCAGCGCCTTCGGGGCGCCTGGAGACAACAAGAAGGTTTTGCTAACGACCTGCATCATTTCTGCGCTAAGCTTGACAATCAAGGGAATGTAGGCAATTGAAATCGAAAAACGCAGTTCGGTTGAAGATGCTAGTATAAATCCAAAACTTGCATTACAATATCCGAACGCACATGGGCCCATAGCTCAATGGTGGAGCAGGGGACTCATAATCCCTGGGTTGGGGGTTCGAATCC
>CAMPAJ010000269.1 GCA_946631805.1 uncultured Eggerthellaceae bacterium | reverse complement strand
CCAGTCGATCTACTCGTGGCGCGGTGCGGACATCCGCAACATCCTGGAGTTCGAAACCGATTACCCGGAATGCAAGACCATCAAGCTCGAGCAGAACTACCGCAGCGTGGGCAACATCCTTAACGCCGCGAACGCCGTGATTGCCAACAACGTCACGCGCAAGCCCAAGAAGCTGTTCACCTCGAGCGATGATGGCGACAAAATCCAAGTGTTCATGGCAAGCGACGAGCGCGACGAGGGCCGCTGGATTGCAGGCCAGATCGAGAAGCGCCATGATGCGGGCATGAGCTACGAGCAGATGGCCGTGTTCTACCGCACGAACGCGCAGAGCCGCATGCTCGAGGACATGTTCCTGCGAGCGGGCGTGCCGTACCGCATCGTGGGGGGGACGCGCTTCTTCGAGCGCCAGGAGATCTCGGACGTCATGGCGTACCTCACGCTTGCCGTCAACCCCGCCGACGATATGGCCGCCCAGCGCGTTATCAACGTGCCCAGGCGCGGCGTGGGCAAGACGACCGTCGAGCGCATTTCCGAAATCGCCCGCCTTAACCAGACCACGTTCATGAATGCGGCCGAGCTCGCCATCGTCGACGAGGAGCTCAGGCCCGCATCGCGCAAGGCCGTTGGCGAATTCGTGCAGATCATCCACGATGCCAGCAGCTACGAGGGCAACTTGCGCAACGTCATCGAGATGATCATCGACAAAGCCGGGCTCATCAGCGCCCTGCAGAACGAGGGTACCGACGAGGCGCGCGGCCGCATCGAGAACATCAAGGAGTTCCTGGGCGTCGTCGACGAGTTCGTCGAGACGCACGATTTCTCTGATGCGGAAGAAGCGGGCGATACGGCGGAGCGTGTCTTCGACGCGGCGGGCGAAGGCGCGATGCAGGGACGTGCGGACGCCAGCATGCCCGCTGTGCAGGTTGGCGTCCCGTCTAGCGCGGAGGCATCGGCCCAAGGTGGTGCGGGCTCGCTTCGCGCGCAAAGCCTGCAGGCCGTGCCCGAGGTGTTCTTCGCGGCTCCCACGGTGGGCGACGCCGAAGACGGCGAGCCTGCGCGCGTGCTGCATGGCGATTCGCTTGCCGACTTCATCGAATGGGTGCGCCTGCGCACCGACTTGGATGCGGCGAGCGATGACGGTCGCGCAGTTACGCTCATGACCGTCCACTCGTCCAAGGGCCTGGAATTCGACTGCGTGTTCGTGGCTGGTATGGAGGAGTCGCTGTTCCCGCATATGAACTCCATGGGCGATGCGAAGAGCATCGAGGAAGAGCGCCGATTGGCCTACGTCGCCATCACGCGCGCCCGCAAGCACCTGTACCTCACCTGCGCGGCGCAGCGCCAGCTGTTCGGAAGCACGCAAGTCAACCCCGTTTCGCGTTTCCTCCAGGAAATACCCGACAACCTGCGGCAAACGACGGGCGTCGGCTCGGCGGGCTTCTCGGGCACAGGTTGGGAAAAGCGCGGAAGCCGCCGTGGCATTTCCGGCTCGGGAACCGAGGCGGGCGAGGGACGCGTGTTCGGCCGTTCGAGCGCGTTCGGCTCGGGGGAGCGTGCGCGCAATGCCCGGACGGGCCTTTCGGCCGCCGCGCAGAAGAAGGAAGGCGCGAAGTCGACGTTCGCCAAGGGCGATTTGGTCGATCACAAGACGTTTGGCCGCGGCACCGTGACCAAGGTCGATGGCGATACGCTTTACGTCAAGTTCGCGAAGCTCGGTCAAACCAAGAAGCTGTTGAAAGATTACGCTCCTATCGTCAAGATAGGGAAGTAGGGGGAAGTGCGAAGGGACACCGCGCCGGTCGGTGGCGACGGTGGCATCAATGCAAAGAATGGAGTGTTGAGATGGCTGCACCAATTATCGTGCTCGGGCATAAGAATCCCGACAACGACGCCATATGCGCCGCTATCGGTTACGCTTGGCTGAAGAACGAGCTTGCCAAACGAGATGCCCAGAAAGGCGAGGACGTGCCCGTGTACGTGCCGGCGCGGTTGGGCCCGCTGCCGCGCGAGACGGCTGGCGTGCTGGACAAATGGGGCATCGAAGCTCCCATGGTCATTAACAACCTGTTCGCACGCGTATCGGATGTCATGACCTACGACCCGCTCAGTGTAGGAGCTGGGGAAAAGATTATCGAGGCGGGCCGCATCTTGCGCAAGCACAACGTGCAGGCCCTCGTCGTCACGAACGAGGACGGGACGTACAAGGGGCTTATCTCGACCCGCATGATCGCCAACCGCTACATTTCGGCAACCGACGTGCTCGAGACCGAGGGCGCAAGCCAGATGTCGGTCGCAGCCGACCTCATCGCCTCGCTCGACCAGACGGTCGACACCGTCATGGAGGAGAGCATCCTGACGCTTAACAAGGACGGCCGCCTGGACGAGGCCGTTGCCGACCTTATGAACCAGCCCTTCCGCGAGGCGGTCGTGCTCGACGAGGACAACATGCCCATCGGCATCGTGACGCGTTCCGATATTGCCGTGCACCCGCACCGCAAGGTCATCCTCGTCGATCATAACGAGATAAGCCAGGCAGCTGCCGGTATCGAGGATGCCGAAGTGGTCGAGATAATCGACCACCATCGCATCGCCGACGTGTCGACCATCTATCCCATCAAGTTCATAAACATGCCGGTGGGCTCTTCGGCGACGATCGTCACGCTCGAATGCCAACGTTACGGCATCGTTCCGCCCAAGCCCATCGCGGCTGCGCTGCTTTCCGCCATCATGACCGATACCGTCGTGCTCAAATCGCCCACGGCAACGTCGACCGACGAACGCGTCGTGGAATACCTTGCCGGCATCCTGGAGGTGGACCCGCAGGAGTTCGGCATGGAGGTGTTCTCGTTCCGCGGCGGTGACGACGATATGCCCATCGACAAGCTCGTCGGAGCAGACTCCAAGGAATTCGACTTGGGCGAGGGTACCGTGCTCATCGCCCAGCACGAGACGACGAACCTCGAATCCGTCATGGGGCGCGAGCAGGAAATGCGCGAGTACATGCGCTCGCTCATCGAAAGCCACGGCTACATCTGCGTGTTGCTCCTGGTCACCGACATCATCGCCGAGGGAAGCCAATTTTTGTGCGAGGGCAACCGCCGAATCGTCAACCGCGCGTTCAACATCGATTGCACGGGCGAAGGCGGCGTATGGATGCCCGGCATTCTCTCGCGCAAGAAGCAAGTCGCATCGCGCATCCTCGAGGCATAGACATGCATTAAAGGGGACTGTCCCAATGTCATTCAGTTAAGGATAAGGACCCTGGACGGCGCGCCACCCCCTTG
>CAMPAJ010000268.1 GCA_946631805.1 uncultured Eggerthellaceae bacterium | reverse complement strand
AAGCGACGTTATAACCGGGATGCGCCCGACGAACTCGGGAATCATGCCGTACTTGTTCAGGTCTTCGGGAAGCACCTGCGCCAAGAGCGCCGCCTCGTTGGCTTCCTTGCTCTCGGGAAGCTCCGAGTTGAAGCCGATGGAGGACTTGCCCACGCGCGCTGCAATGATGTCGGTCAACCCGACGAACGCGCCACCGAGGATGAACAGGATATTCGTCGTGTTGATGGGAATGAGCTCCTGCTGCGGGTGCTTGCGGCCGCCCTGCGGGGGCACGCTTGCATCGGTTCCCTCCACGATCTTGAGCAGCGCCTGCTGAACGCCTTCGCCCGAAACGTCGCGCGTGATCGAGAGGTTCTCGGCCTTGCGCGCGATCTTGTCGATCTCGTCGATGTAGATGATGCCGATCTCGGCGCGGTCGATATCGAAATCCGCAGCAGTGATGAGCTTGAGCAGGATGTTTTCCACATCCTCGCCCACGTAGCCAGCTTCGGTGAGCGTCGTGGCATCCGCGATCGCGAACGGAACCTGCAACGTGCGCGCGAGCGTCTGCGCGAGCAGCGTCTTGCCCGAGCCCGTGGGACCGAGCAGCATGATGTTGCTCTTGGCCAGCTCTACCTCGTCGTCGGATGCGGCATCCAGGCTGATGCGCTTGTAGTGGTTGTACACGGCGACCGAAAGCGCTTTCTTCGCTGCCTCCTGGCCCACGACGTAGTCCGAAAGCTCGGCATACAGCTCGTGCGGCGTGGGAAGGCTCGCGAGCACTTCCTCGGGAGTCGGCGTCGCCTCGGCGGCAGCGCCGCTTGCGGAGTTCGCCTGCGCGCGGCCGCGCGGCTCGTCGTCCCAATCGTAGCCGTTCAGGGCCGTTGGATGCATGTTCATGCCCAAATCGCGCATGAGGGCCTCGGTGCACACGGCGATGCATTCGTCGCATAGGTACACTCCGTTGGGCCCTTTCACCATTGCGGCGGCTTCATCGGGCCCTTTTCCGCAAAAAGCGCAACGCGTTTGGTCGTTCGTGGTGTCTGGCGTCTTTCTGGCGCTCAAGTCATACCCTCCGTCTTGTTCTCGTGGCTCGTCTGCTATTCGGCAGCCGTGCGCGAAGTCGTGATGCGGTCCACGAGGCCGTATTCCAGAGCCTGCTCGGCCGTCATGTAGTTGTCGCGCTCGGTGTCGCGCTGGATGGTGTCGAGCGACTGGCCCGTGTTGTCGGCCAGGATCTTGTTCAGGCGCTCACGCGTCTTGAGCATGAAATCGGCCACGATCTGGATTTCGGTCTGCTGGCCCTGCGCGCCACCGCTCGGCTGGTGAATGAGGACCATCGAGTTGGGCAGGCACAGGCGCTTGCCCTTTGCGCCCGCGCTCAGCAGCACGGCTGCCATCGAGGCGCACTCGCCCAGGCAGATCGTCGACACGTCGCACTTGATAAAGTTCATCGTGTCCAGAATGGCAAGACCGGCCGTGACCGACCCTCCCGGCGAGTTGATGTAGAGCGAGATGTCCTTCTCGGGGTCGGCGCTTTCCAGGTGAAGCAGCTGCGCGACCACGGAGTTCGCAACATGGTCGTCGATCGCCTCGCCCAGGAAGATGATGCGGTCATTCAGCAGACGCGAATAGATATCGAAGCTGCGTTCGCCGCGCGGCGACTGCTCGATGACGTACGGAATGAGCGCGTTGTTTACATGCGTTGACATTCTTTACCTCTTTCGTCCATTTTTTCGTACCGTCCCATGGTAAACGTCTTGGCAAGTTTTTCGCCGGCGAAAGCGCAGCGTTACCATAAGGACACCAGCAATACGTGAAAAAGGGCGCACCGAAGCGCGCCCTTCTTAATGTGCTAGAAAACGCAGTACGGCTATTCCTCGGCAGCGTGCTTGCCCGTCTTTGCCTCTTCGGGCTGCTCCTCGGTCACCACGGCGTTGTCGACGAGCTCCTTGGCGGCCTTCTGGCGCACGATGCCCTGACGGATCAGGTACATCTGGCCGTTGTCGCGCCACTGCTGCGCGAGGGCCTCGGGATCCTGGGCGCCGGCGCTGCGGAATTCCTCGATGATGTCCTCGTCGGTCGCCTCGATGCCGGCATGGGCGGCGTACGCGTCAAGCGCGAGGTCCTGCTTGGTCATGTCCTGAGCCTGCTGCTTCACGTCGTCGCGGAACTGCTGCGACGAGATGCCGGCCTGCTGCAGGTACGCATCGAGCGTCAGGCCCTGGCGCTGCAGCTGCTGGAAAAAGTCCTGCAACAGCGTGGCCTCGCTTTCCTCGACGAGGTTCTCGGGCACTTCGTCAGCCAGGCGCTCGGCAAGCGCTACAAGCACGCGGTTCTCCTTCATGCGAGGGAACGAAGACTCCTGGGCAGACTCGATTTCCTCGGCAAGCTCCTTGCGAAGCTCCTCGACGGTCTCGATGCCGATGCGCTCCTGGACCCATTCGTCGGTCAGCTCGGGGAGCTTCTTCTTCTTGACGGTCAGGATCTCGACGTCGAAGTTGATGGCAGCGGTCTTGCCCATGAGCGTAGCCGTCATGGCCGTGGGCTCGGAGGGGACGTCGATGGTGAACTGCTTGGTCTCGCCCTTCTTCATACCGAGCAGCTCGTCGTCGAACGCCTTGGGGTACAGACCCGAGCCGATGCCGTACTGCGTGGACTCGGTCGTGATGGAATCGATGACGTCACCGTTGTCGTCGGTGGCCGTGATCTTCATGTCGACGTACTTGTCTTCCTTGACCTTGGTGTTGGCCGGAGCGTCGACGATCTCGTAGTAGTGCTCGAGCAGCGCGTCGACCTCCTCGTCGATCTGCTCGTCGGTAGCGCCCTCGTGCGGCATCTCGATGGCGACCGGGTCATAGCTCGTGAGTTCGGGCGTGGGCTTGGTGCCAACCTCGAAGGTGAACGTGTACGCCTGCTTGTCCTTGACGAGCTCCATCTCTTCCTCGCCGAAATCGGGCTGGCCGACCGGGTAGATGCCCGTCTCGTCGATGGCCTTGGGGAAGAACTCGTTCACAACCTCGTCGGTAACGGTCGCCGCAACGGCATCCTTGCCCATCATGTTATCGACGACCGGACGCGGGGCCTTGCCCTTCCTGAAGCCCGGGAAATTGTAGCGGTTCGCAAAATCCTTGTACTGCTTCTTGACGCGATCGGTAATGACGCTCTCTTCGACCGTGACGGTCACCTTGACGCGATCGCCCTCCAAGACCTCAACTTTAGTTTCCACTTAACTTTCCTCCGTTAACGTAAATTTGCTTGTGCGAATGAATGCACGCGAAGTTGCATTATTACACACAAACGCTCGTGATTAAAGCGCGTTCACAGATTGCGGATAAGAC
>CAMPAJ010000267.1 GCA_946631805.1 uncultured Eggerthellaceae bacterium | reverse complement strand
CCTGTCACGTCGGAGGTCGCGAGTTCAAGTCTCGTACATCCCGCCAGACTTTTTCGCCCGTTCTACGAACGGGCGTTTTTCATTCGAGGCGTCCTGCCGCTGCGGCGCGCCCTCGCTTCACATAAGGCCCTACCTGCGCTCGCGTGTACGAAGTACTACGCTTCGCCTGGAGCGGCCCTTCTGTTTTGCGAGATGCGCGCCTCGCTAACTCACCATGGGCGACCTGGGACTTCACATATCTCTTCAGCTATCTACGAACAGGTGGACCTGCCGCTGTGGCACACCATCGCTACCTGCACTCGTGCGTACGAAACATCAGTTCGCTGTTCACATCGAGGCGGTGAATTTGCTTTCTAACCCATTCCAAAAAATTGCTTGAACGGAATTTGAACGGATTTTTCTGAATCAATCTGAGCGCTATAACCCTATATGTCCCTTCGACCTCTTGCGAGTAAGAGAAGCGCCCGTGGGCGACCTGTGGCCCCTAATGCCTTTTCGGGGTGCCTGCGGGAAGGGGAACCTCGGCCACACTTGCTTGCCATAGATGGTATAGGTCTTGCAGCCTATTTCATTCATCCACTTGCACCATCGTCGATGCGCGCAGGGAGTTTCACGTTGATGGTAAAATCCTGGAGTAGGTTTTTGCAACAATTGGCCGTCATGGAAATGAGCGCCATGGAATCCGTTGCGAAGAGTCTGGAACATCGAATGGCCATTTGGGCCTTGAAACGGAAATGATTCATGGAAGGCGTAAATTATCACGGCATAAAGTTTTTGGGGGTCGGGGGGCGTTAGCCCCTCCGATTTGGAGGCTGGGCTTCAGCCTGGCCGAGAAATCGGAGCAATGAATTGGAAAGGGTTCTCCACTATCCTTGTTTTGGGTCATAAAGACAAGGAAGAAGAACCCCGAAAATGAATGATACAGCAATGGCCAGGGCGGAGGCATCGTCTCTTCTCGCATCTATTTTCTACGAGATTGTGTGCGAGGAGGGCATCGACCTCGAATCTTTCGAATCAAAATGCATATCCGTTGGCCATTCCGTCTTCGCCGACGCTATGCCGATGGCCATCGACCGCTTCCGTCGCCGTGCTGCCGCTCGCGACGCTCGTGCCGCTGCTCGTAGTCAGGCGCCGCAGAGAACAGGGCGAGGCTGAACGCGCAGGGGATGAATGAGCGTTCACGTAAAGACAAACAAGTCGAGTCGGCAAAATGGCCTACCTGCCCACCCTTGCGTATACTGGCTGCATGGACAAACGCACGCTCGACATATTCGCGCCCACGGTGGCGGTGGCGGCGCTTCTGCTGTTGTGGTACAAGCGCATGATGATCGCGCTGCCCGGAGAGGCGGACCTGGCGCTCCTCGCCGGATGCGGCATCGGGTTCGTCGCGTACGGCGTGCTGCTCGATTGCCTGCGGCGTGCTTCGGGCAAGCCGGGGAATGGGGCGGGGGCGCGGCTCGACAATAAGCGCATCGTGGTTGCGGGCGCGCTCGGGGCCGCCTTCTTCGCGCTCGCGTGCCTCGTGCTTCCGGCGCCGTTCGCCCGCGCGGGGTGCGGGGCGCTGGCGGGCTTTTTCGCCGCATGCGCGTTTCTCGCCTCGTTTGCAAGCGGGCTGCGCGCGCTCTCGCGCAGCTGGCGCGGGCGGGCGTTTGCGGCCGTGTTCTTCTGCGCGGGCCTCGTGAACACCACGTGCGACTTAGCCGAGCTTCCCGCCCTTCGCGTGGCGGGTGACGCGAACTTCGCGATGGCGGCTCTCTGCGCGCTGGTCGCCGCAGGGGCGGCGTTGGCGAAGGGTCGGGGGTTCAACGCGCGCGTGCAAGCCGTGGCCGACGAGCCTGCAGCCACGTCGGCCCTCATGGCGCGCCTGGGGCTCATGGTCATCGCATGCTTCGTGCTCATGTACGTTGCAATCTCGCTCAAGGATGCGGTCGCCTACCCGGTTGCCATCGAGTCCATCGCGACGACCGGCTTCATCCGCTATGTTGAGCTGCCGATGTGGGTCGGCGCAGGGCTCGCGTGCGACCTGGCGGGACGCAGGCCCCTGCTCGTCTTCTGCACGCTCTGCGCGTTCGTGGGCAGCGCGGGCCTTCTGGCCGGACCTGGCACGGCGGCGGCCGCGTTGTGCACGCTGTGCTCGTATTTCTGCCTCATCGGGTTTCCCTGCGCATGCGTGTGCCTCGTCGTCGACATCAGCGTGTACTTGCCGCGCGCTGCGTTGGCCGGCGCGTTCTGCTTCGCGCCCATCTTGGCCGGTGCGGCAGTGGGCGCGCTGGCGGGCGCGCTGGTGGGAAATGCCGGCAGCGACGTGCTGTTCATCGCCTCGGTTGCGTGCCTCGTGCTGTTCGTGGTCGTCGCCGGCTTTCTCATGCGTGATGCGGAGCCCGTTGCGCACGCGTTGGCGAATTCGACGCCCGTCCTCGTCACGCCAGGCGAAGAAACGCAGATGAGCCCCGCCGATATCGCGCAGCGCTATGGCCTGACCCCGCGCGAGGCGGAGGTGCTCGGCTTGGCTTTGCGCGGCCTCACCGTGACGCAGATGGCCGAGGCGCTCGTCGTGTCGAAATCGACCGTCAAGTTCCACATCACAAACATCCTGAAGAAGGTCGGCGCCGAAAGCCGCGAGCAGATGCTCGACAAGCTGCAATCCGAGGCCTTGGAGCACGAGTAGCCATCTCACCTGCGGGTTTGCAAAACCTAGACCCCCCGTCAAGCGATACTGGACTCCCTCATGGAACGGGCGTTGGCGCACAATTACTTTGGGTTATTGGGTTATTGGGTTTTGCGGGAAGGGAAGGCCATGAAGAACAAGGGCATTTCAATCACGCTCGCTTGCAGCGCGTGCGCGTTGGCGCTGGCACTCGCTGGCTGCGGCGGCGGCGCGTCGTCGGGCGGCGCATCGGCGTCCGGGTCGGCTGCGACCAGTTCGTCTTTCGCGGAAGCTTCGGGTGCCTTGGGCTCCGAAGCGGCGTCGGAGTACGTCGACGCCAACGGCAACCTGACGGTCAAGGCGCTCGTCGAGCTCGATGGGGAAGGGCTTTTGCAGGCTGCCGAAGATGCGGGCTACGCGTGGAACGCCGACAGCTGCTCCTGGAAGAAGTCCGGTTCCAGCGTGCATCCGTCTCGCGGCCTCACGCGGGAAGAATACGACGCTTCAAGCGGGCTCGATGCCTTCGATTTCACAGCTGACAAGGTGGGCGCGTTCGCCGTGAGCGCCAAGGGCGCGCCGGTCATGTGGTCGGTGTCGAACAGCAAGGTGGCGTACGGCAGTGGGGCCGATGTCCTGGCCGACCAGCAAATCGACGTCGCGGACCAGTGCGCAGTCGAGAACTCGTC
>CAMPAJ010000266.1 GCA_946631805.1 uncultured Eggerthellaceae bacterium | reverse complement strand
AGCTCGTTCGCGGCGCCAATCAGGATGCGGAGTTCCTTGAGCATTCCCTGCTCCATGCAGCTCAGCGCCGACACCTGCGCAACAACTTCTGCGAAATGCTTCTTGTCGTTTGGCGAGCGCTCGCCGCGACGAATGCGCGAGATGTACGAAGGGTCAAGATGCATGGGCACGGCGACGTCGGCGTTCTTGACTCCAAGGAGCTTCATGAGGGAATCGACCCGAATCGAGAAACTCGGGCCAAGTGGCTTGGAGCGAACCAGGCTTTCGTTCAGCGCCTTCTTCACGTCTTTCTCGGACGAGGCCGCCGACACCCGGCGCTCGCGAGCAAGCTGCGAGATGCCCCGCGCAAGGCGGTTGATGGCATCGCTGTCTACGCGCGGCGTCCGCTTACCGCTCCGATAACGCGATAACGCAGACATAGAGATTCCACATCGCTCGGCAATAAGCTTGTTCGAGCAACCCAGCATGATGCAATATGAGTTAAGAACGGGTGCAAAGGCCATGGCTACCCTTCCGCTTACGTAAACGGCCAGGCACGTTCCGACACGTAATTCGTACCACACTTTGAGCTTAGATAATGCGCAAGAACAAGTGCTGTTACCAAATTAGAGCAGTATAGTCACAATAGATGGAGCCATAGAACCACGATATATTATATCACGAATGGCTATCGGCTCCGCGAAGAACCGTATGCGGCGTGTTTCCGATTGCCGAAAGCGCTGCCTTTGCGGGCCTGTTTCTTCAAACCGGCGAGCACGTCTTCTTCCGATTGCCCCTCTACTTGGGCCTTGAGCTTTACCACCTGATCGCGCAGATGGGCAGCTTGCTCGAAGTCCATATTGCGAGAAGCGAGCGCCATCTCGTCTTCCATGCTCGAAATGATGCGCAGCACTTCTTCGCGCGACAAGGCTGCGAGTTCTTTGTTCACCTGTTCAGCCGTGAGCCCATCCACGTCCTCGGTGACGAATCCGAGCACGTCGTTAACCGCCTTGCGAATGGTCTGCGGTTCGATGCCGTGCTCCTCGTTGTAGGCGATTTGGATCTCGCGTCGCCTTCTCGTCTCGGAAATAGCGCGCTCCATCGAGTCGGTCAACTTGTCGGCATACATTATGACCTGACCCGAAACATTGCGCGCGGCGCGGCCAATCGTCTGTATGAGCGAGCGGTGATTGCGCAGGAAGCCCTCTTTGTCGGCATCGAGTATGGCCACGAGCGAAACCTCGGGCAAGTCGAGCCCTTCGCGCAGCAGATTGATGCCCACGAGCACATCGAACTTGCCTAACCGCAGGTCGCGCAGAATCTCGACGCGCTCGAGCGTCGCGATGTCGGAATGCATGTAACGCGCCCTGATGCCTCGATCGAGCAGGTGGTCGGTAAGGTCTTCGGCCATCTTCTTGGTAAGCGTGGTTATGAGCGTGCGCTCCTTGCGCTCTGCCCTTATTTGAACCTCGTCGATGACGTCGTCAATTTGCGACACGATAGGCCGAACGACGATTTCGGGATCGAGCAAGCCCGTCGGGCGAATGATCTGCTCGACGAGCGCTTGGCTGACGTTGCCTTCGTAATCGCCGGGCGTAGCACTGACGTAGATGAATTGCGGCACGCGCCCCTCGAACTCGTCGAACCGCAACGGGCGGTTGTCAAGGCAGCTCGGCAGCCGAAAACCGTGCTCGGCAAGCGTGATCTTGCGGCTTCGGTCGCCTTCGTGCATACCGCGAATCTGCGGTACGGTTACGTGGGACTCGTCTATGATGCACAGGAAGTCCTTGGGGAAGTAATCGATAAGCGTATACGGCGGCTCGCCAGGCTCCCTGCCATCCAGATGGCGCGAGTAATTCTCGATGCCGCTGCAGAACCCCATGGTCTCCAGCATTTCCAGATCGTAATTCGTGCGCATTTCCAAACGCTCCGCCTCGAGCAACTTGCCCTCGCGCTTGAACAGCTCCAGGCGTTCGCGAAGCTCGTCTTGGATGGTCTGAAGGGCGCGATCCATTTTCGGGCGCGCTGTGACGTAGTGGGACGCAGGCCAGATGGGAAGCGCCTCGTAGGAATTCAAGACCTCGCCGGTCACGTTGTCGATTTCGGAAATCTCCTCGATTTCGTCGCCCCAGAATTCCACGCGAATCGGGTTGTCCGCGTAAGGGGGGAACACGTCGAGCGCATCTCCGCGCACGCGAAACGTCCCGCGCGAAAGCTCGTAATCGTTGCGGTCGTATTGGATGTCGATAAGATCGTGAATCACGTCATCGCGATCGGCGGGCACCTGCTTGTCCAAGAATACGGCCATGCCGGCGTAGTCCATAGGCGACCCGATGCCGTAAATGCAGCTCACCGATGCAACGACGATAACATCGCGACGCGAGAGCAACGCACTGGTCGCCGCATGGCGCAGCTTCTCGACCTCTTCGTTGATGGAGGCGTCCTTTTCGATGAACGTGTCGGAAGCTGGCACATACGCTTCGGGCTGGTAGTAATCGTAGTACGACACGAAGTACACGACGGCGTTGTTCGGGAAAAACTCCTTTAGCTCGCTTGCAAGCTGGGCAGCGAGCGTTTTATTTGGAGCCATGACCAGCGTGGGCTTTTGCACGGCCTCTATAACTTTTGCCATCGTGAACGTCTTGCCCGAGCCCGTGACGCCCAAAAGCGTTTGATACCGCAACCCCTGCTCGACACCCTGGGCAAGCTTCTGAATCGCCTGAGGCTGGTCACCCGCAGGTTCGTAAGGCGAAACGACCGCAAGCGGAGTATTGGCAAGCCGCACTTCGGGCAGCTTGCCTTCCATCTGCGTTCCTTCCAGATTTGAAAGATGAGCCATTATTGCTCCGCGCTTGCTAGAGCGTGGTGCTCGTATACTCGTTCCACCAGTTGGTGACCTTGTTATAGAGCTCTTCCTTCGACCCGTCGTTATTGAACACGACATCGGCCTGCTCAATACGCTCGGCATCTGTGATTTGCTGGGCGATGCGACGACGCACGTCCTTCTCGTCAAAACCCGACGCGACTGCACGCTCGATGCGAACCTCGAGCGGTGCGAGCACGGCAATGACGATATCGGCCAAATAAGCAAGCGACATCTGGCGGCTCTTGAATACAGAGTACTCCACGACAACAGCAGGACACCCCGCCGCCTCGAGCTCATCGAGCTTCGTCGTGAACGCATCTTCGATACGCGGCTGCGTTATGCGGTTGAGCTTGCGCGTCTCGGCAGGGCTCACAAACGCTTTGCGGGCCAATGCGGGACGGTTGACTTCGCCGTTCTCGTCGAGTACATCTTCGCCAAACGCCGCAACCAGGTCGTCTTTCACAACTTGCCAGTGATGAATCCCGTGGCCGATCTGG
>CAMPAJ010000265.1 GCA_946631805.1 uncultured Eggerthellaceae bacterium | reverse complement strand
CTGCTTGTGATTGTTGGATAAGCTGCTCAAATCGCCGGGCGTTGGAATGGAAGGGCAAGAACCGCGATCGGCATCGGTCTGCAATGCGCACCATGGTGGGAAGGGGTGCGCACATGTGTGAAACCGCCTACTTGCACCACTCTGCAATCACCGCGAGCAATGCGTGCGAATGATTGCCTGGAAGCTCCCCGGCCTGGACAAACTGCCACTGCGAGGGGCTGGGACCCATGACTCTGGGCCAGATGCCCGATGGCGTGGACCTGGATCCGGTGTCCTCCGGTCAGACCATGTACGAGGGCTGTTGTGGGCCTTCGGTGCCTGGGACGTGCTCGAGTAGACGAGCGCTGCGATGGCCACGCGCATGCACACGGCTGCGCCTGATGGCGCCGTGGTTACTTTCCAGACTCGATGCAGGTTCAGGAGCCCGAAGCTGCATCGAGTCTATGCACGTTGACGCATTTTGCCAATTCGAGTCCCCACTTGGCGCACAAATCCAGGCCGCAGCGGCGAGGAGGGCTGCGCTTGCCGTGGCGCGCGAGCGGGCTTCTTGCCGCCAGCAGCGGGATGGGTGGGTCGCGCTTGGACTCGGTCGCGGGTTTCCGCGCTATTCGTGGAACATTGGCCCAGGGCTAATGTTCCAATGTTCCGATCTGGCAGTTGCGGCCCGGGTCTGTGCCTAAACGGGGATTCGAATTTGCCAAAACCACGATGCGAAGCGCCGGGCGCTGGGTCCCATGCGTGCCGGCGGGCAAGTTTGCGCATGTGTCGTCTATCATCTCCATAGCCCCACGCGAGCGGGCGGCTCCCTGAAGAAAGGGGGTCATCATGGAAGAGAGAAGGAGGCTGAACTACGGAGACAGGAAAGTCATCGAGAACAGGCTGGACTCCGGCTGGAAGCTCGTCGACATCGCCGAGGAGCTGGAGTGCGACCCGACGGCGGTCTCGCGCGAGATAAAGCGCAACCGCATGAAGCTCGGGGAGGTCGCGAAGTCGCGCTTCAGGATCGTTCGCTGCCAAAGGTTCGAATCGTGCGAGAGACGCGGCGTGTGCAACCCGAAGTGCAAGAGGCGCTGCCGCAGCTGCGACGCGCGGCGCTGCGAGGAGAAGTGCCCCGACTACGTGGAGTTCGACTGCAGCGCGACCATGCGCTTCCCCCACGTGTGCAACGGCTGCCGCCTCATGAACCGCTGCCCCAAGCAGCGCTTCGCGTACCGCGCCCGCAGCGCGAACAAGAAGGCCGCCAAGCGCGCGTCCGAGCCGCGCCGCGGGCTCGACCTGGACGCCGAGGGCCTCGCGTCCCTGGCCAAGGTCGTGGCCCCGCTCCTGGCGAAGGGGCAGTCGCCCAAGGTCATCGTCGCGAACCACCCCGAGCTGGGGATCTCCGCCTCGACGCTGTACCGCTACGTCGACGAGGGGCTGATCGAGGGCGCGTCGAACATGGCGCTGCCCCGCAAGGTCCGCTTCAAGAAGCGCAAGCGCAAGCGCCGGGGCAAGTCGCCGCGCCGCGACCTGGCCGGGCGCGACTACGGGGCGTTCTGCGCGCTGCCCGAGGATGTCCGCGGCGCCTGCAAGGAGATGGACACCGTCATCGGGCGGCGCGGCGGCAAGTGCCTGCTCACCTTCTGCATGCGCGACACCGAGATCTTCTACGCCGTGCTGCTGGAGGACAAGAGCGCCGACTCCGTCGTGTCCGGGCTGGACGACGTCGAGATGTCGGCCTGCGACGGCCTGGTCGTCGGAGAGCTCGGCGCCATGGTCGTGCTGACCGACAACGGCGGCGAGTTCGACCGCTTCGAGGAGATGGAGCGCAGCTGCTATGCGCCCGGCTTGGACGAGAAGCGCATGGAGGTGTACTACTGCGACCCGTACTCGTCGTGGCAGAAGCCCCACATCGAGAACGCGCACGCGCTCCTGCGCCGCGTGCTGCCCAAGGGCAGCAGCTTCGACGAGCTCTCGCAGGACGACGTGAACCTGATCTGCTCGCACATAAACTCCTACCCCCGCGAGGAACTCGGATGGAGAAGCCCGTTCGAGATGCTGCCCGAATGGGGGCAGGAGAACCTCCCGAAGGCGTTCGGCATGCGCATCATCGCGCGCGACGAGGTCAACCTCACGCCGTCGCTCATCGGCAGGTAGAACCGAGGGCCGCCCGCCCGGACGCGAAGGGGCGCTCGCCCCTCGGCCCGTCGTCGGCGCTTCGAAAAAGCATGGTACCACGGGTCTTGGCGAAGCGCGCCCGCGAAGAGGCCGCGGGTGCGTCGAATCTGCGCACTTTGCCCCGAAAGGCGATCGGAAATCTGCATGGAGTAGGTGAAAACGGGTTCGCTGCGCCCTGCCGCCGCGTCCTGCCACCAGGAAACCTGCATCGAGTATATGCACGAATCAAGCGAGGGCCAAAAGCTGCATCGAGTTTTTGAAGTCACGCCAAAAGTAGAAATTACCCAAAAATTTCGTGATGATAAACGATAACCGACAAATAGTCGTATAATACACATGTCCCTGAACGCAGCGGGGCCTTCCCCTCAACCCCACCCCGCTGCGCCCCTTTCCCATGTGGGAGGATGCCTGTTTTCCCAACTTGGCATCCTCCCATCTTTTTTGCTTGTATGCGAGCGGGAGCAGGTACTGTGTCCGAGGCGTCGAATGCTTCGCGGCCATCGCCTGTTGTCGGCATCAGCCAAACGAGGTGCTCGAAGAGGGCGAGCAGGTGCGGATTGTGGCACAATGGGGCTTGTTAGGCAAAACGCCTGTTTCACCTCGATTTGCAAAGGAGAACGAAGATGCCCGACCTGAACGAGATCAAGAACAAGGCGACGGAGATTCTGCAGGGTGCGCAAGACCGCGTTGCGGATGCTGCGGCAAATGCCGAGGCAGCTACCGAAGGGTTTGCGGCAGAGCACCAGGGCGATGTCGACGCGCTCAAGGCCAAGGCAGGCGAGGTGGCCGACAAGGCACTCGACCAGATGGCTAATGCAGCGCAGTCTGCCGTCAACAAGGCGGAATCGGTTACCGGGTTCGACATCGATGGCAACGGCACTGTCGGCGCACAGGATGCAGCCGGTGGGGAGGCCGCCGTTGGCGAGAAGAAGGGCATCTTCCAGACGCTCAAGGACAAGGCCGAAGATCTTACCGGCGCCGATCTTGACGGCGACGGCACGATAGGAACCTCCGGCGCGCCCGAGACCGCCGTGGCGGAGGCCGAGGCGGCTGCAGACGCGGTTGCCGCAGAGGCCGACGGGGTTGCGGCGGAAGCCGAGGCTGCTGTCGCGGAGGCCGAGACGGCTGCAGACGCGGTTGCCGACGGCGCCGTGGCAGAGGCCGAGGCGGCTGCAGACGCGGTTGCCGCAGAGGCCGACGGGG
>CAMPAJ010000264.1 GCA_946631805.1 uncultured Eggerthellaceae bacterium | reverse complement strand
GCATGCGCGCGGTCGTTCAGTAGCGGGAAATCAAGCCTGTTGCGCTTGCCAAACGCATCCGCCCAGGCCAGCTCTTCGCGTTCGTCGGCAGACGCATCGGCCACGCGGCGCTTGAGGTCTTTCGCCGCATTCACGAGCATGTAGTCGGCTCCGTTGACCTTCTTCTTCGCAACGGGGGCCTGCAGCGAGAGCTGCTGGTTGGGCGAGTACAGCGGCTCGTCGGGATGATCCAGATTGTGCTGGGCAAGCGCCACGGCCTGCAAGGCCGTCATGTCGTTCTTCTTCAGGAACGCCTCCACACCCGCAAGCGGAATTGCGTTGGCGGCAAGCTTTTCCTCGCCGAACACGCACTCGCGTACGTTCAGGTGCAGCAGCGGCACGTCGGCAAGACCGCCCTCGACCGCCTGCGCCCGCTCGACCAAACGGTCCAGGAAATCGCTGGCGAAAAGGTACGGCGGACGGCGCAGCCACGAAATCCACGAAGTCACGGCGTCAAGCTTGGAATCGCGCTTGAACTCCCGGCACAGCTCGAAGATGTGATGTTCGTTCACGCGCACCTGTTCGGGATACATGAGCACGACGGAGCCGAAACGCTCGAGCCCCTGGCCCGCCAGCGCATGCGCTATTTCCAAAATGCCATAGGGAATGCCAAATACCTCCAGGTAATCGACCTGATCGGCACGCTGGGCCAGAGCATCGGGATCCACTTCCAAAACCTGAATCGAAGGGTCGAACCGGCGACGGCGCACCGAATGCGCGATGCGCGTCACTTCCGAGCCCAACTCGGGAGCGGCGAGCACGTACACCATGCCCACCTGCGCCCTATACGCCGCCAGAATCGCGCGCTCCAGCGCCGTCTGCCCTTCGAATTGCTGCAAGGGCCGCGCGATGGGCTTGCCGTCAGCCTCGCCCTTACACGTCACGGGCTCGCGCTCGGGGTCCTCGAACTGCACGACGATGGGCGTCGCGTCCGTCTGCGTGGCCAGTATGAGCGCGACGGTATCGGCGCACACCGGCCGCGTCTCCTCGATTGCCAACGGTTCCCTCGTTACCGGCCCCTCAACAGGCTGATGATCGCTTCGCGCCATACCTATCCTCCACACGCTCGAACACAACTCGTTAGCCCAATAGTAAACCAATGCACACCCGATATTGACCGCCATACGGTGAAAAGGGATCGCAGCCATTTTCACATTCGCAAGGAAATAGCTCGGCGTCCAACCCATCCGCCCTCTTCGTTGCCCATTGCCTCATCCCATTTCACCGCCAGATCGATTCGAGCAAACACGTGAAAACAGCTACGACCCCTTTTCACACAATCCAAATCGCCATCCAGCGAGAAGGGGTCAACGAGATTGGATAAACCAAGCCAACCGCATCAAAACGCCCCAACCCGAAACACCGAAGCACCCGACGCCCGGCGTGGCGCATTCGCAGCGTTCCGCAGCAGGTAACCCCAATGTCGGATCCGCTAGCGCGCGAGGACTAGCGCGAATGCGCCACGCCGGGCGTCGGGGGCGGCGGGACGCACCCAAGCGAACCGGGCATCGGGGGCGGTGGGATCGGCAATGGAACGGCATGGTGAAAACAGCTACGACCCCTTTTCACATCCCTACCCGAGCTCGCGGAAGGCGATCTTGTCCATGAGCGAGCCGCCGCAACTCGACCCGCTGCCCGCTGCGCAGCTGTAGCAGATCGGGTTCGTGCGAATCGCCCGCGGCGCGATGGGCGCATCGGCGATATCGCGGACGTCGAGCGCACGGTGCCCCGTTTCGTCCAGGATGGGCAGCTCCAGCACATGGTTGCATTCGCAATCGTACAGGCGGCCGTCCCAGTCGACGTTGACCTGCGTGCGACACATCATATGGGCGACGACCGCTCCGTTGTAGTTGTCGGCGAGGAGCTTGAGGTAGTAGTCCATCTTCCCCGCGCGGTCGAGCTGATGCGCAAACCGCCCCAACGTGAAGTTATTGAACGCGTACAAGGCGTTGAACTCCACTCCCTGGGCCGTCTTGAGCTGATACGCATAGAATTCCTCGAGCTCACGCTGGTCGGGCGGCAAGAACGGCCCGTCGACGTTGTACACGAGGTCGACTTGCAATTCCGGGTCGCGCCCATAGCCCAGCTCGTTCAGCTCGCGCAGCTGCTCGATAACGGACTTGAACACGCCCTTGCCACGCTGCACGTCGCAGTATTCCTCGTCGTAATAGGGCAGCGAAGCGACGAGCTTCACCTTGTTGCGCACGTACACGTCCTTGAAATGTGCGTACTCGGGCTTGGCCAGAATGGTCAAGTTGCTGCGCACGATGACCTGCTCGGCTCTGGCGCTTGCCTGGTCGAGGAACCATTCGAGGTCGGGATTCATCTCGGGCGATCCGCCGGTCACGTCCATCACGCGATACCCGCCCGCTTCGAACGCGGCCAGGCACGCTTCCATCGTCTCGCGCGACATGCATTCCGTGCGCTTGGGCGAACATTCCAGGTAGCAATGGGCGCAGGCGAGATTGCACGCATAGCCGACGTTGACCTGCATGGTCTGCATCTCGGCGCTCTGGAGCAGCTGCGAGTCGTGCACGCGCGCATCGAACGGTTCGATATCCAAGCGCTTGCAACGCGCGTCCAGCTCGGCCAGATCGACGCGCTCGCGCCCGCGCGCCAGCTGCAGCGCATGTTGCGCCTGCTCGAAATCGAACAGCCCCACATGCTCGCCGCGCGGGCTCACGCGAAAATGCGGCGCATAGCGGCTCTGCTCGAGCATGACGGCCATATTGCCGCTGATGGCAACGGGACGGCCCTTAATCAGGCGAACCTCGTCGGTCAGGTCGAAATAGCGGCCGTTCTCGGGCAGCGTGCCCAAATACGTCGCCGTCTGGCCGTAGTTCTCTTCGCGATCTTCCAAATCCGACGATTTAATCGCGCGCACCGTATGGCTGTAGAACGTCGCGCATCCGAGCTTGGTGGCAATGCGGAAATCCCCGATGTGCAGCTCTTCGACCGACACGTCGTAAAACGCCTTCACCCCGTAATCGGCGAGCATGCGCCTGAAATCCTCGACGTACAGAGCGCCCGACAAGCACTCGCCGCGCAAGATAGGATCGTCGTAAAAGCCCTCCGGCACGCGGCGGTCGCAGAACACGTCGCTGAAATACAGCTCGCCGCCGGGCTTGAGCACGCGAAATACTTCCTTGAACAGCTGTTTCTTGAACGGCGACAAATTGACGACGCAGTTGCTTATGACAACGTCGACGCTCTCGTCGGCAATCATATGCATGTCCTCGATGAAGCCCTCGACGAACTCGACGTTGGGTTCGTCGTACCCGAACCGCTTCATCTGCTCGTCTTGGTAGCGCCGCGCGAATTCAAGTTGGGAAGGCGTCATG
>CAMPAJ010000263.1 GCA_946631805.1 uncultured Eggerthellaceae bacterium | reverse complement strand
GAACGACGAGCTGGTGGCCCGCGTCGTCGAGCCGTACAACCGCCCCATTCTGCGTGACCTTGACCAGGCCAACTGCTTCATCACGTTCGGCCGCGGCGTGGATTACTGGGAGGAAGGCGACTGGCATCCCGTCGAGCTCCGCTGGCCGTACACGATGGTGTAGCCAACCGCAATTCGCAGTTTCGGTTGCCAACCCCGCATCTGGAGCAGGTTTCGCCTGCCGCTGTGCCAAATCGGGGGTTGGCAACCGGTTTCGGGGGCCCTGCGGCTACGCTGGCCCGAAAAGCCCAGGTGGCGAGATTCTCGGGACGCCGGGGGCCGCTCAGGACGGTTGCCAACCCCGCATCCGGCGCAAGCTTTCACCCGCCGCTGCGCCAAATCGGGGGTTGGCAACCGTTGTTTAGTAAGTATTAGATGATGTGGGCGCGCTGGCATGTAGGCGCATGAGTGTATTGCTGCGGCCTCCGCCGGAAACGAGCCCCACCCCCATCAGCCTCGCCATTTACGTGTACTTGCCGGCTTGGGCTTCCCACATGTGCTGGTACAGGCCGCCGGCAGTTGCGAGGTCGTCGTGGACGCCGCGCTCGACGATTACGCCGTTGTCCATCACCAAGATGCAGTCGGCGTCGCGCGTCATCGAAAGGCGATGCGATACCACGATGCACAGCTTGTCGGCGAACAGCTCGTCCATCATGTCGATGATCTCGCGCTCGGCTATGGGGTCCAGCGCACTCGAAGCCTCGTCGAAAATGACGATGGGCGCATCCTTCACCAGGGCGCGGGCGATGGCCAGCTTTTGCAGCTCGCCGCCGCTGAACAGCTCGCCTTCTTCCGAAAATTCGCGCGTGACGTGCGCGTGGATGCCGGCGTCGAAAGCCTGCACTTTCTGCAGTAGCCCCACTCGCGCAAGCGCTTGCTCCACTAGCTGCTCGTCGGCGGGGTCAATCGCCATCGTTTTGTTGCCATGGGATTTTGTGAAAAGGTTGCCGGGCTCACGCACCTCGACCATTCGTAGCGGGCGCATGAGGACGTTCTCGGCGATGGAGTACGCGTAGTGGCAGTGGTCCTGGAACACGACTGCCACCTGCGAGCGCAGGTCGGCCTTGGTGTAGCGGGCGTAGGGCTCGCCGTTGAGGCGCAGCTCGCCCGAGTCGGGGTCGTACAAACGCAGCAGCAACTTGGCGATGGTCGATTTGCCTGCGCCGTTGTGCCCCACGATGGCCAGCGTCTGCCCTCGGTGCACGCTGAACGAGATGTCGCGCAGCACGGGTATGCCGGGCACGTACGAAAACTCGACGTCGCGCAGTTCCAGATCGCGCACCTTGTTGATGGGAAGCGCCTGGTCATCGGGCGGGTCCATGATGGTCGCGCCACCTTTGTCGAAACCGATGACGTCGGCGATGAGCAGGCAGGTCTCGCCGAGCTCGGGCACGTTGCGAAACAGGTTGCGCATGGCGCCCGAAAACTGCACGGCGGCGTTCCACAGCGCCATGAAGCTGCCCGCCTGCAACTGCCCGGCTATGAGACCCCAGGCCAGGTACAGGTAGATGCACACGTCGGTGCCGACCGATGCCGTGTTGCCGGCGAGCGTAAGCATGGCCGATCGGCCGCCGAAGCGCTTGTCGGCGCGCTCGAGCGATACCGTGGTAGCTCCGTGGTCGGCCCGCGCGATCTCGTCGATGCGCTCCACGCGCACGTCCTTGGCGTATTGGCGCTGGTAATATAGGTCGTTGAGGTACTGGAAGCGGCGCATGAGCGGCGTGATGGCCTGGTTGCGCTCCACGGCGACTTCCGAGCGCTTGGTGTAGGCGCCCACGGTCAGCAGGCAGCCCAGCACGACAATGGCTATGAGGCTCGGGGACAGCAAAATCATGACGCTGGCAAGCGTGACGATGCTCACGATGTTCGAAAGCGTCGAGGTCAGATCCTTAAAGCACTTGATGACGCGTTCGTCTAGCACGTCGAGCGCCCGGGCGAAGTCGTCGTAGAACTCCTTTGTGTCGAAGGCCGCCAAGTCAATCTCGCGCGCTTGGTCGTGCAGCCGCAGCTGGATGCCCGAACGGATGACGTCGGCCGCTGCCACGTTGTAGCGGTTTTCCAGGAGCACCTGGCATGCGTTGTAAACGAGCATCATCAGCCCGTAAAGCAAGCACATGCGCACGATAGCCATGAAATCCCCCGAGTTCATGGCGGTGTCGATGACGAATTGCACGATGAACACGTCAAACGCGCGCACGGGCGCATTCCACAGCGGAAACAGCAGGTTCAGCACGACATAACCCGGCCGCACGGCCCAAATGAGCCTCAGCGCGTATTTCAGCCCTTGCCAGTACGCCGAAAGGCCCGTGTTCTTGTGCTCGGCGCGCCTTCCCCCAAAGCGCCCGACCGGCGCTCGGCTGCTGGCGTAGCTCGCGCGCCCTCTCATAGGTGGTCCGCCCATGGCGCCACCTCCTTCTTACCAAAACTTTGCTCGAAAAAAATAATAAGGAAACTTAGCGGCTTTGAATAGGGCTTGCGCCAATAAAACAGGGATGCTCGTCGCAGGGCTGCATGGTGGAGCTGCGTGGCGGGCGAATTAAGCTATCCGCATGCGGAAGGTTTGCTGAATGCGTTTTTGCGGCAGGACGTCGTTTGCATTCTCGGCCATTTGGGGTGGGAGCGCTTCGGAAAGCTGATGAGCGTATTTGGTTGCGGCTTAGCCCTTGCGGCTCCTTTTGGGGCAGGGCGCGCAATCGAAAAGAAGCGCCCCCGGTGGCGCTCCCGCAGCGCTCCCGGTGGCGCCCCACGAGTCTTCGTTTACAAATAGTAAGGAAACTTATTAAAAATTGTGCTAGACTGTGGTCGGAAAATACTACGGTTCCTTGCTATCTTATGCATAAGCACATATAATTCGGAACCAAGGTTATTTCTATTTGGAAAGGCATAGAAGCACTCTATGCAAACCTAAGAGAGGAGTCACGATGTTCCAAGCACCCAATCCTTTCCCACCTCAACCTGCTAATCCGTACTTCCAGGGCTGCGGTCCGCAGCCGCCCATGATGTGGGGACAGCCGCCCATGCCGCAGCTGTCGCCCATGCCTCCGATGCCCCAGCCGTACGGCTATGGCGCACCGGTCCAGTATGTGTACGTGTACGTGCCGTACCCGATGCCCCCGATGGGCGGCATGCCGCCGATGGGTGGTAAGGGCCCGATGGGGCGTGGCCCCAAGCCGGAAGGCTACGGCGGACCCGGTCGCGGGCATGGCCCAGAGGGCTATGGCGGCCCCGGTCGCGGCCCCAAGCCCGAGGGCTATAGCGGGCCTGGCTCCATGGGTTTTGGTCCTAAGGGTCATGGCCCCGAAGGCTATGGCGGCGGCCCCGGTCGCGGCCCCAAGCCGGAGG
>CAMPAJ010000262.1 GCA_946631805.1 uncultured Eggerthellaceae bacterium | reverse complement strand
AAAGCGGCAATACCCGCGGGCGCCGAAGACGACGAGGCGCACTGCCACTTCGTCGCCTCTAATCGCCGCTTTCTGTGAGCGCGGTTCGGAGGGGGAAATAGCGCGAAGAGGCCAGGAGGGGCCATCGGCCCTGAGGAGCGGCGGGATGAGGTTGGCTTGGGTGCTTTGATGCTGTGCATTTTCGCCTTTTGCCAGTATGTGGCACGGGCGAAGGTGCTGGGGTAGTAAAGTGGACGCAGGTAAAATTTCGAGGAGAGGCGGAATAGTGTCTGATCCTAAAATCAAGCGCGTGCTCATGTCCGTGACCGACAAGACCGGAATCGTCGATTTCGCACGTGCGCTGTCCGAGGAGTTCGGCGCGCAGATCATTTCGACGGGCGGAACCGCTCGCGTAATCGCCGAGGCGGGCGTTCCCGTAACTCCAATTGACGATGTGACGAAGTTTCCCGAGATGATGGACGGGCGCGTGAAGACGCTGCACCCGCTCGTTCACGGCGGCTTGCTGGCCAAGCGCGACAACGAGGCGCATATGGCGCAGGCGGCCGAGCATGGCATCGAGATGATCGACATGGTCGTCGTCAACCTGTACGCGTTCGAGAAGACGGTGCAAAGCGGCGCCGATTTCGATACGTGCATCGAGAACATCGACATCGGCGGGCCGTCCATGCTGCGCTCGGCGGCGAAGAACCATGCGTCCGTGGCCGTGGTTACCGATCCGGCGACTTATGACGACATTCTGGCCGAGATGCGCGAGAACGACGGCGCGACGAAGGCTGCCACGCGCGCGAAGCTGGCACTGGACGTGTTCAAGACGACGGGCGCCTACGATACGGCCATCGCGAACTGGCTCGCAGGCCAGCTCGATGCCGAGGAGCAGTTCCCCGAGAAGCTTTCCATCCAGCTGACGAAGCAGCAGGAGCTGCGTTATGGCGAGAACCCGCATCAGGCTGCCGCGTTCTACCGCCGTTCCACGGCTACGGAGCACTCGCTGGTCAACGCCGAGCAGCTCAGCGGCAAGCCGCTTTCGTACAACAACCTGCTCGACACCGATGCCTGCTGGGCCATCGTGCGCGAGTTCGACGAGCCGGGCGTCGTCATCCTCAAGCATCAGAACCCGTGCGGGTCGGCTATGGGCGCAACGATCGCCGAGGCGTTCGACCGCGCGTTCGCGTGCGACACGAAGAGCGCGTTTGGCGGCATCATCGCCGCGAACCGCACCGTGACGGCGGAAATGGTCGAGCACATCAACGACAACAAGCTGTTCGTCGAGGTGCTCGTGGCGCCTGATTTCGAGCCGGCGGCGCTCGAGATGCTCAAGGAAAAGCCCAATCTGCGCGTGCTCGCGACGGGCGGTATCGACGCCCCCGGCGCCGAGCCCGAATTCCGCACGATCGACGGCGGCGTGCTCATCCAGGACGTTGACGTCGTGGCCGAGGATCCCGCTACCTTCACGGTGCCCACGAAGCGCAAGCCGACCGAGGCCGAGATGGACGACCTGCTGTTCGCGTGGAAGGTCGTGAAGGGCGTCAAGTCCAACGCCATCCTCGTGGCCAAGAATCATGCGGGCATCGGCATGGGGCCGGGGCAGCCGAACCGCGTCGATTCCGCGCGACTGGCATGCGAACGTGCGGGCGAGGAGTGCAAGGGGGCCGTGGCGGCATCCGACGCGTTCTTCCCGTTCCGCGACAACATCGACACGATGGCCAAGTACGGCATCACGGCTATCATTCAGCCGGGTGGGTCGATTCGCGACGAAGAGAGCATCGAAGCGTGCGACGAGTACGGCATCGCGATGGTGTTTACGGGGCATCGCCACTTCAGGCACTAATGAAGCTCGGGCGGGCGTGCGCTCGTTTCAGGGGCTCATGCGAAGGCGAGGCTGCAGCTTGCGGCCTCGCCCCTTTTATTTATGCGGTGAGGAGCTCGTCGACGCCTACTTCGCCGGTCATGCCCAAAAGCGGTGCGAGCGTTGTGAACGTTTCGGCTGAATCGGGGACGTCGAACGTCACTTCCTGGCCGAAGGCGCCGAGCGTTACGTACGAGGGGTCGTCATAGGTTGTGACCGTGATGTCGCGCCCGTCGTAATCGAGGGTGAAGGTCGAGTCCTTTTTCGTTCCGGAAGGCAGCTCTGCGGCTTTCCAGTTGGGGATGTCGAGCATGTCGACGCCTGTTTCCAGCAGTTCGGAAGGGATGCCGTTTTCCTCTGCTATCGCGCGCGCTTTTTCGCGCAATGCGGTGTCGACGTGCTCCTTGAGGCCGGTTTTGTCCAAGATCGTATTGATGGCGTTAGCCCGCCAGTTGTCGAAGGGCGCGGATGAATCGCAGGTGACGAGCGCAAAGCAGGCTACGCCAGCGGCGAGGATCAAGATGATGGCCAGGGCGACGATGCGGGCCATGGTTTTTCGTGCCATACGTCCTCCTATATATGTAGGGACGGCGTCGGTCGTAAGGGCGGTAATCTAAAAGCTGTTCGTTCCCGTACCGTGGACGAGCGCGAAACGCCTGCATACGTGTGGTTAGCTGGACACGTTGCCGCACGGGGTCTCTTCGCTTCGTCCTGATGATGGGCGGGGCGATTGCTCTTAGAGAGCCTTTTGAGACGGGCTTTCTTTCACCCGACTGATTATTAGGCTACGGAACCGATGTGGACGCGGTGTGATGAATCATAAGAAACAAACGGCAAACATGAAAAATTCTCTTAAAACCCGCCAGTAGTTGTGCTAGTATATCACGCGCTGCAAAAAGCATCGGCGCGTGGCTCAGCTTGGTAGAGCGCTGCGTTCGGGACGCAGAGGTCGCTGGTTCAAATCCAGTCGCGCCGACCACTGAAGTTGAAAGGGATGAATTCCTACGGATTCCATCCCTTTTTTCTTAGGGTCTGTAAGCAGGCGCGTCGCGAAAGCTTGGAGGTCACGATGAAAATTTTTGGCATGGGCGGCTTGGAGTTGGTAATCATCCTCGTCATCGTGCTGCTGATTTTCGGGCCCAAAAATCTGCCGAAGCTCGGTAGAGCCCTCGGTAAGGGCGTAGCTGGCTTGCGCAAGGGCGTGGAGTCGGGCAAGGAGAAGCTCGACGAGCATATCGACGAGAAGTTCGAGGAAGTCGAAGCCGAGCGCGTGAAAGAGGCAGCGGCCGAAGCGCAGGTCGTCGACGAAGACCCGCAAGACACTCCCAAGGCCGAGGCGTAGGCTTCGGCACCGTCACAAGGCAAGGAAGCGAATTCATGGCAAACGACAATTTCATCCTGACCCCCGAAGGCCGTGAAAAGCTCGAGGAGGAGCTGCACTACCTGGAGAACGAGAAACGTGCCGAGATTGGCGAGCGCATCAAGGTCGCGCGCGAGTTCGGCGACATTTCCGAGAACTCCGAATACGACGACGCCAAGAACG
>CAMPAJ010000261.1 GCA_946631805.1 uncultured Eggerthellaceae bacterium | reverse complement strand
CCCCAAGTTGAACAAGCCGCTCTCCACGCTGTTCGGAACGCCGATCGACAGGATTTGGCGAATGATCGCGCCATTGGGCTTCAGGTGCCGCACACCGCAGATGCGCGCCTCGTTATTCGGTCTTTGCAGCAGCCACACCATGAGAGCGCATGCCGCCATGCGCGAGAGGAGCGTGGGTAAGGCCACGCCGACGACGCCCATGTGCAAGCCGAACACGCACACCGCATTGCCGATTACGTTCACGATATTCATGAACAACGCCGCGAGCATCGACAGGCGCGTCTCGCTTTTCGCGCGGAACACCGACGATGCGGAATAGAACAACGCCATGAAGGGAAGCGAGGTAACCGTGAAGCGCAGGTACACGACCGCTTCGTCCATGACGGCTTGCTCCACTTGCCCGAACAAGAGCTCGAGAATCTGGGGTCCGGCGGCAAGGAACACCCCTGCGACCGCGACCATGAACCCCGTGGAAACGACGGCGAGCTGTCCTCCGGCTTTGCCCGCGTTATCCAAATCACGTGCGCCGATGAATTGGGCGCATGCCACGGTGCCGCCCATCGTGAGCGCGAACAACACCTGAATGAACAGGTAGTTAACCGAATCGACGAGCGCGACGCCCGAGACGGTCGCCTCGCCAACCCAGGCGACCATGAATACGTCGACGATGCCTACGAGCACCGTGAGCAGCTGCTCGATGAACAGCGGCCACAACAGGCGAAAGAGTTGTTTTCGGTTGAAAAGCTGCACGTCGGCGCTCACTCTTGGCCCCTCTCGCGAGCGCCGATGCTAACAGGGCCGTTCGATGTGCAGCTCAATGCCGGTGCGTTTCTGGTAGGCTGCGATGACGGGTTGCGATTGCTTTTTGGCGCCACACAGGATGAACTCCTCGGTAGCGAGTGTCGCGGGTGTGCGTGCCGGGCAAAACCCCTCGATGCAATTCGTGCACACGACGTCACGCACGGTCAGCGCGCCCATGTCGCCCATCGTCAACTTGAGTGCCAGGTTGTCGTTTTCCATCGTCGCTTCCTTCTACTCGGTGTACCAGTCATTGGTTCATTACCGACCCGATTGATGAACCTGCGAAACAAACGAAAAAAGGGCCGCCGAAGCGGCCCCCTACCGTTGCATTACTTTTTCACGGCCAAGCAGCGCATGGCGTTCAGGATGGCGAGCACCGATACGCCCACGTCGCCGAACACGGCGATCCACATGTTGGAGATGCCGATCATCGGCAGCGCCAAGATCATGATGATGATCTTCACGGCCAGCGCGAACACGATGTTCTGCTTGACGATGCCGAGCGTCTTGCGCGCGATGCGGATGGCCTTGGCGATGTTCGAGGGCTTGTCGTCCATGAGCACCACGTCGGCGGCCTCGATGGCAGCGTCCGATCCCATGCCGCCCATCGCGATGCCGATGTCGGCGCGCATGAGCACGGGCGCGTCGTTTATGCCGTCGCCCACGAACGCGACCTTGCCCTTCTCGCCTTGCGCTTCGAGCAGCGCCTCGACGGCCGTCACCTTGTCTTGCGGCATGAGCTGCGAGCGCACCTCGTCGACGCCGACTTCCTTGGCCACGGCGTCGGCCACTTCCTTGCGGTCGCCGGTCAGCATGACCGTCTTCTTCACGCCTGCCGCATGCAGGCCCTCGATGGCTTCCTTGGCGTCGTCTTTCATCATGTCGGCGATGATGATGTGGCCCATGTACTCGCCGTCGACCGCCACGTGCAGGATCGTGCCGATGAGCTTGCAGTTGTGGTAGTCGACGCTCTCGGCGTTCATGAGCTTGTCGTTGCCCACGAACACGCGGTGCTCGTTCACGGTAGCCGCCACGCCCTTGCCCGAGATCTCCTCGACGTCCTCGATTTGGTTGCGGTCGATCTCGCCGGCGTAGCTGTCGATGACGGAAAGTGCGATGGGATGGTCGGAATACGCCTCGGCATGCGCCGCGTACGACAGCAGCAGGTCCTTGTCGATGCCGCCATGCGCGTGCACGGCCACGACGCCGAACGTGCCGTTGGTCAGGGTGCCCGTCTTGTCGAAGGCGATGGTCTCGACCTCCGAGAGCGTTTCCAGGTAGCTCGAGCCCTTCACCATGATGCCCAGGCGGCTCGCGGCGCCGATGCCGCCGAAGAACGACAGCGGCACGCTGATGACCAGCGCGCACGGGCAGCTCACGACCAGGAAGATGAGCGCCGATTCCACCGACTTGCTAATGCTGAAGCCGAGCAGCGGGCTCGCGATGGCGATGAGCAGCGCGAGTGCCACGACGATGGGCGTGTAGATGCGCGCGAAGCGGCTGATGAAGTTCTCGGTGCGGGCCTTCTTCTCGCTCGCGTTCTCGACGAGCTCCAGAATGCGCGATACCGTGGAGTTCTCGAACGCGGCGGTCGTGCGCACGGCGAGCATGCCGGTCAGGTTCACGCAGCCGCTCGTCACCTGGGCGCCTTCCTCGACCACGCGTGGCACCGACTCGCCGGTGAGCGCCGACGTGTCGAGCTGCGAGCGGCCGGAAACGACCACGCCGTCGAGCGGCACGCGCTCGCCGGCCTTCACGACGATCTCGTCGCCGATCTGCACCTCGTAGGGGTCGACCTGCTCGAGCTCGCCGTCGCGCATGACGTTCGCGTAATCGGGCGCGATGTCCATCATGTCGGAAATCGACTTGCGCGTCTTGCCCACGGCGTAGCTCTCGAAGAGCGATCCCACTTGGTAGAACAACATGACGGCCGCGCCTTCGGCCATGTGCGGCTCGCTTTCGGGGAAGAACACGAGCGCGAACGCGCCGATGGTCGCGATGGCCATGAGCAGGTTCTCGTCGAACGGCTGCTTGTGCGTAATGCCGTGCCACGCCTTAGCGAGCACGTCGTAGCCGGCGATGAGGTAGGGGATAAGGAACGCCACGAACTCGACCCAGAGTCCGTACGGAAGCATCCCGAACACGCCGGCGACCTCGAGTATCTCCATGACCACGAAGATTCCGAGCGCCACGAGAATACGGTTGCGCAGCTTCTTCTGCTTCTTGTTCATCGAGCTGCTCCTCCTTTCAATTGCACTTCACATACTCAACATATGAATGATTGTTCATACGTTCAATTGAAAGGGATTATGAGCATGGTCCCGCATTCTGTCAAGCGTGTTGCCGCAATTGGCCGCAAAAAAGCCGCGACATGTAGGGGACTGACCGATGGGGAGACTCCCCATCGGTCAGGAGGTGTGTCCCCGATGGTCAGGGACCGATGGGGACACACCTTCAGTTGGTGCGATGCGCTTTCCGTACTCAGTCGTTGCGCAGGTGGCCGTGAACGATGAAGCCGTCGTACCAGCCGGCGACCGTTTCGGGGGCATCGGCGCAGCCGCCTTCGAACCACCAGGTGACCGCCTGGCAAAACGA
>CAMPAJ010000260.1 GCA_946631805.1 uncultured Eggerthellaceae bacterium | reverse complement strand
GCGGATGTGGCGGAGGGGGGCGCCGGCCACGACCGAATCGGAGGGCACGTCGCGGTTGACCACCGAGTTCGCGCCGACGATGACGTTGTCGCCGATGGTCACGCCCGGAAACACCGTGCAGTTGGCCCCGATCCATACATCGCGGCCGATCGTGATGGGTGCGGCAAACGACGTGAATCCGCGGCGCTTCGCAGGCGATTTGGGATGGTCGACCGTGGTCAGCACGCAGCCGGGCGCGATCATCGAGTGATCGCCTATGCGGATGGGCGCCGCGTCGATGAAGGTGACGTTCGAGTTGATGAACACCTCGTCGCCCAGGAAGAGGTTCCTGCCCGCGACGAAGCTCACGGGCTCGAGTATGCAGGGGCTCTCGCCGACCGCGCCGAGATGATAATATGTACTGCAGAGATGAAGGCTCCCAACGATGCTCAATCGGGGGGAGGCCATCTCGCTTTCGCAACTGAAGGAAGGATGGCAACAATGAACTTCGAAAACCTGCCCGACGAACTGAAAGAGAAAGTCAAGTCGTGCGAAACGATCGAGGAGCTGAAGGAGCTCGCAGAACTCGAGGATATCGAATTGAGCGCGGACGAGCTCGACGACATCGCCGGCGGACGTTGCGGTGAATACATTTGCCCGATGAAGATTCGGGATAAGCCTCGAATCATAGGTTAAGCTCGGGAGGCGATTGAGCCTATCGACCATCGCTTGTGCGAGATGCGGTTGTTCTGCTTGCTTGCCGCACCGCTCGAAACAGCACGGATGCCTCATCGCCTTCACACGGCGGTGGTCACTGGTTCAAATCCAGTAGCGTCCACCAGAATTCTCAGGTCGCCATCACGGCGGCCTTTCTTGTTTTTCGGGAACCTTTCTACCCAAAGGGTATACTCCCTTTTGGGCTAATCGATTTACACAGCTTATGGGATAAACCTGTATATCTTGCGTACAATAAACAGCACAGGTAATTCGTCAAAAAGGATGTGCCAATGAACACCGAAGATTCCATTGTCGAGCGAGACGACTTGATGGCAAACGACCCGGCTCGTGATGATCTGCTGATCTTGGTGGATGGCAGGGACCGCGAGGTCGGGACCGCCACTAAATGGCAGGCCCACGTGGAGGGGTCGCTGCATCGGGCGTTTTCGGTCGTGCTCCTGCGCGACGGGGCGGAAGGTCCGGAGTTGCTGCTGGCAAAGCGCTCGATGGCGAAGTACCATTCGGGGGGCTTGTGGGCCAATTCCTGCTGCTCGCATCCGCGCGTCGGCGAAGAAACCATCGAGGCTGCCTACCGGCGCGTCCGCGAGGAACTCGGGTGTGACGCGGTCGATTTGCGCGAAATCACGGCATTTGCGTACCGGGCCGAATTCGACAACGGGCTTTGCGAGCACGAGTTCGACCATGTCGTGGTCGGCCGCTGCGAGGGCGATATCATGCCCGATCCCGCCGAGGCGAGCGAGGTCCGCTGGATCGGCTTCGACGCACTCGCATCCGAGCTGATGAACGAGCCTGCCAAGTTCGCGGCATGGGCGCCGATGGTGCTCACCATGACGATGGCGGCCGCACAAGCGCGGTGAGCGAGCGCTATTCGGTAGGGACGAGCTCTCCTGCCAAGCAGGTCAGGTAGAACTTGGCGGGACGCGGCTCGCATGCGGTGAACTTGACCTTGGCGTAGTTGAAGCGGATGGCCAGGGCGAAGCGTCCCTCCGTCCCGTCTTCCTTCTCGAATCCGATATGGCGGGCGAATGCCGCACCGGCGATCAACTTCCAACGTTCGTCGGCCAGCCCCCAGCCTTGCAGCAAGTTCATGATCTCGGCCCCATAGCTGGTTTCCATGCATTCTCGCACGTGGCGGGGGCGCGTCTCGTTGAACGAAAGCGACAGCCCGAAGGTGTCGCCCAAGGAGCCGTCGGGCATGATGTCGAACTGGAAATCAGCCGAAGGCGTGTGCTTCATGAATTCGGCGCAACGGCCGAGCATGTCGTCGTCGTATGCCGAGAACCCCACCCGTTGGAAGCATTCGCCCAAATAGGCGGGGTTGTCTGCGAGACGATCGAGCTGGGGGGCACCCAGATAGCCGCCGATGCGCATAGGCGTTCCGGGTCTTCCGGGGAACAAGCCCACATAGGCGGGCGGCCAGCCTTCCGGCATGCGCGACAGCACGTCGAGGTAGCTTTCGGCGCGGGAGCCCTCGCCAACGCTTTCCAAGAACGGGGCGACGAGGTCATGCCGTTCACGTTGCTGCAGGTACACGCCGGCTCGCTCGGTTTCGCCCGATGCGGTGTCGAGCTCGATCCCGCAGCTTATGGAGCCGTCTTCCTTGCATATGCCTTGGAACCATGCGAGCATGTTGTCGTAGCCGAACCCGGCTCCAGGAGCAAAACGGGCGCTGCGCTCGACGCGCCCGTGGACGGAGAGGAGGTCGAAACACGGCGATCCGAGAAGCGGGAACTCGAGGTAGGCGGTGGGGTACCCGTTGCCGATGAGGGTTTTCTCGTATGCGGGCCGTGCAAGCTCGATGCTGGTTCCGAACAGCGCGTCTTCGCGGCCGTCGCCCGAAGCAATGCTGTATAGGGCGTCGAACGCCTCCATCTGAGTGGGTTTCTTCATCGCGGCATCCTTCCGTTGGCTCTTCCACGACATTCGCGAGATAGCCTTCGATCAGCATGCTCATATATTACCCAACCTGAGACAAGGGGTCCTTGTCTCATTTGATTCATGCGGAATGGTCGTCTATCTAGCTGCCAAAAACCCGATATAATTGTGTTACCGCAAGCAAACTAGAAAGGATCGGGCAACATGGACATGAGCAGATTTACCGAGTCGCAAATCGCGAAGGCGAAAGCATGCAAGGACCAAAACGAGCTGATGGAGCTCGCGAAGAGCGAGGGCATAGAGCTTGCCGACGAAGACCTCGACGCCATTGCGGGCGGCTCCTGGGAGCCTAATGACAAGAAGCTTTATCACAAGACTTGCGGCACTGAGGTTTACTGGGCGAGTCCTGCGCGGCAATACCGTTGCCCCAAGTGCAATAAGGAAGGCCTGGACCTGAATAGCTTGGATTACAGGTAATCTGCCAACCGAGCAAATCCATGAGCCCTTCCGACCCTCCCGCGGGCAAGGGCAAGTCGGGCACGCTGGGCCATAACTCCGAGGCGAAGTCGAGCGTCACGCGCGCGTCGGGTTCGTCCAAATCTTCGGACACCAACGTGACGGTGCGGCGCCATCGCGGCGAGAAACAGCCGGTCTCGGCTCCCAAACCGCTGACGGCCGAGAAGGGTTCTGCCCCGAAATCGAAGGAGCAGAAACGCCGCGAGGCCGAGGCGCGCAACCGTGCCTACGCCGCGCTCAAGAACCATCGCAAGCGCATCGACGAGATCGACAAGCAGCTCGAGCGCGACAACGCGCGCAT
>CAMPAJ010000259.1 GCA_946631805.1 uncultured Eggerthellaceae bacterium | reverse complement strand
CGTCATCACGTCGCAGATCCTGCGCGGGTTGTGCGAAGGTGCGGCTGATGCCGAGTCCATTACGACCGAGACCGTCGATGCGGCTTTCGCACGTGCGGTCGAGGTGTCGTTCCAGGCAGTGCGCAAGCCCGTCGAGGGTACTATCCTGACGGTGCTCAAGGACACGGCGGCTGCCGCCAAGCGCGCGCACAAGAAGAAGCTTTCCCCCGAGGAAGCGCTCGACGAGGTCGTGCGCGAGGCGTACGCATCGGTGCAGCGCACGCCCGAGCTGCTGGCCGTCCTCAAGGAGAACAACGTCGTGGATGCGGGCGGTTTTGGCCTGGCCATCCTCATCGACGGCTTCGTGGCGGCGCTGCTCGGCAAGGAAGGCTCGATGAGCGACGAGTTCTCGTTCACCCCCAAGGCCGACCCGAAGGTCGAAATCGAGCACATCAACGACTGGGAAGGCTCCGAGTACCGCTACTGCAACGAGTTCCTCGTCCATTCCGAGACGCTCGACGTGCAGGATGCGCTCGACTTCCTGTCGACGATGGGCGACTGCGAGCTGTGCGTGGGCGCTGTGCCCAAGTTCAAGGTGCACGTGCATTCCAACCATCCCAACAAGGTGCTCGAGTACTTCCTCGACCGCGGTCAGATCTTCGAGGTGTTCATCCACAACATGGACCTGCAGAGCGCCGAGCGCAACGAAAAGCTCGTCGCCGAGCAGGAGCAGGCCGCTGCCGAGCACAAGCCGTTCGGCGTCGTGGCCGTTGCCGCAGGCGAGGGAAATGCCAACATCTTGCGCAGCTTGGGCGTCGACGTCGTCGTATCGGGTGGCCAGACCATGAACCCGTCCACGGCCGACCTGCTGGCGGCGGTCGAGAAATGCAACGCTGATTCCGTGATCATCCTCCCGAACAACTCCAACATCATCATGGCGGCCAACAGCGCCGCCGAGCTGGCGGAAGTCGAATGCGGGGTCGTGCCCACGAAGAGCGTCCCGCAGGCATTCGCCGCCATGTTCGGCTACGACGAAACCGCAAGCCTCGAGGACAACGTCGAAGCTATGGTCGACGCGTTCTCCGAGGTGAAGACCGGCGAGGTGACCACCGCCATCAAGGATTCGCATGATGCGAACGGCGATCCCATCGCGGCAGGCGACGTCATCGGTATCGCCGACGGTTCCATCGACGCGGTGGGCTCTTCCATCGAAGATGTCGTCATGGCGCTGCTGGAGCAGATGGAGGCCGACGACGCCGATACGTGCACGGTGCTCGCGGGCGAGGACTTCTCCGACGAGGCGCTCGAGGCGCTCGTCGAACGCATCGAGGAAGAGTACGACGATCTGGAGATCGACTCCCACCGCGGTGAACAGCCCTTGTACCCGATTATCTTCTCGGTCGAATAGCAGCTCGTGCGATGGTCGATCGCGTAAAGGCAACGCTGGCCCTGGATGAGCCCGTCACGACGGTGCGCATGGTCAGCCCCAAGCGCGCGGCGGCCCTCGGCAAGCTCGGCATCGCGAGCGTGCGCGATTTGCTGAGCAACTATCCGCGCCGTTACCTGGACATGTCGCGCATCTGCACCATAGCAGATGCGCGCATCGGCGATTCGTGCACCATGCGCGTGCGCGTGCACGAGGTCAAGCTCAAGAAGCCCCGGCCGCGCCTCGCGCTCACGGAAGTGACGGTCGTCGACGAAACGGGCGTGCTCATCATTACCGCTTTCCGCCAGCCCTGGCTTGCCGACCAGCTTAAACCTGGCATGTTGGCAGCCGTTTCGGGCAAAGTCGAATTCAATTACGGCTTCAAGCGCATGACGAATCCCTATATAGAGGTCCTCGAGGGCTCGGGCGCCGATTTCCACGGCATGATCGTTCCCGTGCACCCGTCGACGGGGGCCATCAAGGCGGGCATGATGCGCCGCCTCGTGAGCAACGCCCTCGAACAGGTGAACGGCGTGCTCGACCCGCTTCCCGTCGCGCTGAGGGCGAAATACCGGCTGATGAGCCGCAACCAGGCGCTGTCGTGCATTCATTTCCCCCATGCGATGGGCGAGCAAGCGCAGGCGCGCAGGAGGCTCGCGTACGAGGAGGTGCTCCTGCTGCAGCTCATGCTCATGCAGGATGGCCTGCGCCGAAGCGAGGGCCTTTCCCCGGTGCGCCATGTCGTAGACGGCCGGTGCATGGCGGCTTTGCAGGAAGCCGTGCCGTTTGAGCTGACGGGGGAGCAGGCGCAGGCGCGCGACGATATTTTGGAAAAGCTCGCGTCGCCGTACGCGGCCAACCACATGCTGCTTGGCGACGTGGGTACCGGCAAGACCATCGTGGCGGCTTTCGCGCTGGCGGCGGCGGCCGATACCGGGACGCAGGCTCTGTTCATGGCGCCTACCGAGATCCTGGCTCGTCAGCATGCCGCCGGGTTGGGCCCGTTGCTCCAGAAGGCGGGCGTGTCGAGCGCGCTGCTGACGGGCTCGACGCCTCCCGAGGAGCGCACGCGGGTCCTCGAGGCGCTCTTGTCGGGCGAACTTGACGTTCTGTTCGGCACGCATGCGCTCCTTGAGGACGACGTGACGTGCGCGAACTGCTCGCTCGTGGTCATAGACGAGCAGCAGCGCTTCGGCGTGGACCAGCGCGCGGCGCTCATCGCCAAGGGGACCTGTCCCGATGCCCTGTACCTCACGGCCACGCCCATTCCGCGCTCTTTGGCCTTGGCCCTGTTCGGCAACCTCACGCTTTCATATATAAAGGAGCGCCCGCGCGCGGCGGCTCCGCGTAAGACCTACCTGCACACGCTCGCCGACAAGGGCCAGGCGTACGACGCGGCGCTCGCGGCATGCGCGCGCGGCGAGCAGGTGTACGTCGTGTGCCCGCTCGTGGGCGAGAAGCGCACGGAACCTTGCTCCAAAGGGGGGAACGGCGAAGAAGAGGACGCGTACGAGTTCGATGCCATCGCCATCGAAGATGAGGCCGACATGGTGGGCGGCAATGTGCGCGCCGCCGAAGACGAGGCGGCGTTCCTCCAGTCCAAGGTGTTCGTCGACTACGAGGTCGGCCTCGTTCACGGAAAGCTTCCCGCTTCGCAAAAGCAGGAGGTCATGGATCGTTTTCGCGCAGGCGACATCCAGGTGCTCGTCGCCACGACCGTCATCGAGGTCGGCGTGGACGTGCCCAATGCGACGGTCATGATAGTCGAGGACGCCGATCGTTTCGGGCTTTCGCAGCTGCACCAGCTGCGCGGGCGCGTGGGCCGCGGTGATTTGCCGGGCGAGGTTCACCTGGTATCGGGCACGCGCAAGGATACCGCGCTCGAGCGCCTGGCTGCCATGGAGCGCACCGATGACGGCTTCGAGCTTGCTTCCTACGACCTGTCGCTCCGTCGCGAGGGCGATATCCTGGGCAACCGCCAGCACGGCGCCTCGCTGCTCAAGCTCGTGAACGT